>NZ_LUUK01000028.1 GCF_001644025.1 Methylomonas koyamae | reverse complement strand
TAAAGGACCGCTTACGTTTTGTTGCTTCAGCCTGAAGATCGTGACTCGATCTTCAGGCTGAAGCTGTTGATAATGTTTTGGGGTGGTTTTCATGTGCATACCTTACTGGCATTTTGGGTGTTGCACTTGGGTTTTGAATCCGCCCCTGTATAGAGAACCCTTCATGGGTTACATGGGTTGGACAGGTTTTCTGAGCCTTTCGCATTGAGAAAAAACGTAAAAAAAAGACCAGAATCGGTTAATTCTGGTCCCATTGTTACATTTTAAAGTTAATATTTTAAATTTAACCTATATAACCTATATAACCTATGCAACCTGTGCACATTTACAAGAAATTGCACAGGTTGCACACTAGGCCAGGTCTGAGCCTATCAGTCCCTATCATCCTCCTGTACCTTCGGCCATTCCCAGTCTTGCCGTGTTATCGCATCAAATTGATCACGGCATTCCTTGAGCGAAGGAAAGATATAACTCATCACACCTTTACATCTTTTTTTCTTACGTTGAGGGATGATGCGACTAAGGGCAATTCCGAAACTTGCATCGCTGTTAATCCACTTCTTACCCCCTGATAGATGGAAAGCCTTGAATGCTTTGTAAAGCAAATCACTACCCACCACACCATTTCCCCAGGGTTTTTGACTCAATTCAAGATCAAAATCGCCTCTATCAGCATAGAGCATACCGTTCTGCAAGACAGAAAACAAAAACAGATCAACCAAATCCATACTCAGCAATTTTTGGTTGGCGAGTTCCTTGGTTCTGGGGAAAGCTGTTAACTCGATATCGGTCAGATCATATTGTTGTAAATAACGCAACAACCCTTCTCGGCCCCCATTATCCATATGCTCTTGGATTCTACCGAAATAATCCCTATCCTGGATGTGCAGGTCTGATGCTCTTATCACGAAAAAACGACGGTCTTCGAGACCAGCTGGAACAATCCAATCGTGGTTCGATGCCAAAAATACACGGTTATGGTTTTTTATCGCGTAGGCATCGACACCCTTGGCTTCAATCATCAAACGCTCTTCGGTAATCAGGCCTTTCAACACGCCTTCAGCCTTCTTGTCACCTGCCCAAATCGCCTCATCGACAAATACGATCATACCTTCGGCAAGATGGCGATTAAATCGCCCAGTCATGTGCTCACCATGGGTAATGTGTAAATAATGTCTTCCGAACAAAGCGCCAAAGTTATTGACAAAAACACCTTTGCCTACTCCTTGTTTGCCTAGAATCGCTACCGCAACCCCAGGCCTTGGCCTTAATTGAACCGCATCGGCCATAATAGCTATTAAATGGTTATACACAGCAGTATCGCCATCCGCAATGACGTCATAAATATGATTCAAGTACGAATCAAATTTATGACTTTTTTTAGGTCGGACATCGAACCCTCGCCATAAGTTAAAGTACTCAGGACCGTGATCTTTACCGGGATCAAAAACGATACCCTCATATTTTCGGCGATCTGGGCTGTGCGACCAGGCTTTTATCACGTTTTGGTAGAATGGTTTCTTCCCGCTATAGCCCGTAATGACCTGGTCATGAGCAAACATTTTTTCAAGCGAAAATGGATTGATGAACTCAATGGTGGAACAATTCAACGATGGATCCCAGCTATCAGGTTGCAACACCACATATTTGCCTCTGACCAGCACCGTAGCGTATTTTTTATTAAGTTCTTCGATCCTGGCTTTAAGGGCTAATTCATCTTCAGTGTGCTCTATGACAGGGGCTGGTTCCCACAAAGGCGTGTCCTCAACGAGTGCCAAAAACGCCTCTTTGGTGCCGCCTTGCCTGATCCAGTCGGAAATGTCACCTTTATCCGGTAGATCAGGTAATGACACGATGCGGATTTCCTTAGCAACATCATTAAGCTTTTCTGCCACCATCTGAGCATGTTCTCTACCAACTGCATCGTTATCCGGGACAATGACTATGCGTGCATTTTTGAAATACTTCGCATAGTGCGCTTGCCACTTCTTTGCACCAAATGGGAACGTGGTTGCAGTTAGCTTAAAGCGTTTGACCATGTTGTTACAGTCCTTTTCACCTTCCACTATAAAGACCTGACGTTTTTCTTTTACGGCTTTGTTGAGCTTTGGCAGCCGGAACGGTACCAGATGAACCCCTTTTTGGTTGTAAACCCAACGACCATCTTGATTTTGCCGGACATAAAAACTTTTCGGCTCAAGGCGCACAATCTGGAAGACCTCTTCGCCCTTGGCATCCTTGTAAGAATACTCCGCAACGATATTTCGTTTTTCGTTGGGGTGGAGGTCTGACAATCTCAAACCAAATCCTGCTACGACCTGTTCGATGGTGCAGCCAGCAAAGCACTTTAAAAGTACACGCCCATCTCTCCCTACACCCATACTAAGGCTTGGGTTTTTGTCATCATGGGCCGGACAACACATCATGTAACCTTTACTATCTTGTGTTACTTTTTTGGACTGGCTCAAGATTTTTTTAATAGTCGCTTCAATTTTATCGTTAGTTGACATAATTTTTTTCCTTATAGGAAAAAAGCGTAATCTCTGAATCTCATCAGAAATACAAACTTTTTTAAATGAAAAATGTTCGGAAAAAAAATGTGCATTTTTGTTTTAGCGTAATGCTGTTATCACGAAGTAACGCATCACGAAAAATTGCAAATAACACGCATTTTTCCGGTCTTTTTTTTTCATTGGTGCAAACCGAAATGGTTTTGTACTCAACGGCACTTTTTCCAAAATTTGGTCGAATGCGTAGAGCAATTACTATTTACATTTCAGTTTGGAAGTGTTTTTGACAGAACTGCGAAAATATTTTTTCCGCGTGTATTTGCAGCGTGAAGTTCTACGTTCAAGCTGTGTTGACCCGTAATGCATTCCAAGGGAATCTGGCGGTTCATCCATGAGGAGGTCCAAGGGGAACTACTTGCAGTCAGACAGTTTTTTCCTGTATCCAGTCGTCCCTTTAAATGCGGAATTGTGATCAATCGTCAATCATCAGGCAATGGTTGACGATGCCCACAAAAACCAGCCCGGCATCACCAACCTCAACAAGGTACCTTGGAAAAACTTGCTATCTGACCTAACAGCCGCATCGACGAACTGATGCCTTTCGGTTACGCAGATAAAACCATAACCGGGACAGCATGACGACGTGGAGTGATTAAACGTTTACATTCAAAACTTGGTCGGGTTTGTTGGAAAAGGTGGTGGCTTTTACTCTGTCTGATAGCCTCAGATTCCCGCAATTGACAATTGTCCAAAACGCCTAATTTTTGTCCAAATTGTTCAAACCTGTATAACTGCCAGCTGATTTTAGTACGATTTGCGGATGCAGCCGTAGAAAGCTTGGGTTGGGATAAGTCATTGAATATGTTATGCTATATCAACAGCGATCCGTTTGTTTCGGTCGCTGTTCGCACCCTCCGCCCCTCGACGTTTCCATAACATGACGCCTATTTTTCATCGGGTTTGATCATCCGCTGCGCCTTCGTGCACCTGTCGTTTTGTTTGGGTTAGTCCGAGGTCCGGCGGGAGTTGCTCGTTTAATGTTGTTTACTTCATAACAGGAGACATCTGATGTCAATTACCACCCTTGATAATGCCAGTCCGTCGCTACAGGTGCTAGCCGACGGTTTTAAAACCGCTTGCCGGGATTACACGCAGACGGTGCAACAGCCGGCGTCTTATGCCCTGACTCTGGAATTGGGTCATACCATGCGCTATTTAGCCCGCTGTATCACACTGGTGTTATGTGCGGCACTGGGAGAGCACGATCCCGATTTAGACGAGTTGGACAATCTGAGTCTGACTGACCTCAGCGGTGAAGACTATGACGAACAGGAATAGGTGCAATCGCATCGACCAAATGGCGTTCTTGGTCTTAAGGCGGCTTACTTTAAGAGCTAGCCTACTTTTCCGATTCGTCGATGGAGGATCAGGCTATGTCCAGTGACGCTGATCACGATGGCACTGTCGTTCAACCGTGTCTGCCGCAACCGCGTTTCGAGTCAGGAGAGTTGGTGGCGACGCCGGGTGCTTTGGACGTACTGGAACACTTAGGCATCAGCCCGTTCGATTTACTGCACCGTCATATCCGCGGCGATTGGGGCGATGTCTGTGCCGAGGATGCCAAGGCCAATGAAGACGCCTTACGCAGCGGCTCACGCCTACTGTCAGCCTATGAATTACCTACCCCAGCAGCGGATAGCCCTGCAACGGGGTCAGTCAAGCTCTGGTTGATATCCGAGGCAGACCGTAGCGTGACCACCATTCTGTTGCCCGAGGAGTATTGAACAACAACTGGCTGTTCGTTTTCACTTCCTATTTTTCAACACTGATTGATTTCGTAAATACTTTGGAGAACTTATCATGACGCAAAAAACTACCCAACCCGCATTAGATTCTAATACCCCCGCTAAAGCCGCTGCAGAGACTGGCCCAACCGATAGTGCAACTACAGGTACGGCGACTGCTAAAGGCGCGGCTACCACTGCCGGTAAAACCGCGTCGGTCAAACCTGTAAAAAATCAACCTTCGCCTGAGCAAGTCAAGGCGTCAGCTTTGGCTGGCGATGACGGCATTGGCCATGATAATGGCGTTGGCGGTGGTACTGGCACGGATGCTGATGCTAATGGTAACGGTGATACTGAGAGTGGTACCGATAAGGGTGTCCTTGACGGTGATGGTGATACTGATCAGGCTGGCGTTGACGGTGCGGGTGTTAGTGCCCCTGCAACGATTGCCACAGATGCCACTGCAGGTACCAACATTGGGCACACACGTACACCGGCTGGCAAAAGCACCGGCAAAGCCGCTGACACCAAAGGTGAACTCTCGCCGGAAATCGTGGAACTGGTGACGGAGTTACGCGATACGGTCAAGCAACTTGCCCCCAATCGGCATACGCCTAAGACCTTGAAACGGGCTTTGTCCAATGTCGCTGCGATTCTGCAGGACATCGACAGCCTCTATCAACAGACCGAATAACCGCTATTCGTAGTGATAAGCGCTTGTCAGTTGTACTAGTTCTGAACTGACGCACCTTTAATTTACATCCCGACGTGACTTTTCCGAATGGGCTTCACCGCTCAGGCTAAGTCACGTCCATCGTTTTTGGAGTATTGACCATGACCAATCAGCAGCCATCCGATCATCCCTTTCAAGTTCATGAACTGCCCGACCAGTTTTGGGTGTTGCGCCCGGTAACCACGGAGGAAATTCTGACCATGGCCCGGCAATTGATTCAGGCGCGCTTCAGCCGGGGCCAGGCGATTACCAGTCCCAACGACACCCGCGAGTTTTTGATGTTGCAGTTGGCTACGTTGGAACACGAGGTGTTTTACTGCATTTTCCTGGATAACCAGCATAAAGTCCTGTTAGCCGAAGCCTGTTTTCAAGGCACGGTGGATGGCGCCAATGTCTATCCACGGGAAATCGTCAAACGTGCCCTGCAACTGAATGCCAGTGCAGTGATTCTGGCGCATAACCATCCTTCGGGTTTGGCCGAGCCCAGTCAAGCCGATCAACTGATCACCCATAAGTTGAAAGACGCCTTGGCATTAATCGAGGTACGGGTACTGGATCACTTCGTAATTGGCGGCACCGAATTTTGTTCGTTTGCGGAACGGGGCTTGTTATGAGCAGGCAATATAGCATTAGGTCAAGTCAATCGAATGGCAACTTAGCCGACAACGACAACGACAACGACAGTGGCGTCTCCAACTGCAGCGGCTTGGGTGTTATCAGTGATCATTTTCTCCCTGCATTTTGTACGGGTTGCAAAAATCGACAGTACACGCGGTACATGACGCGAGCATCGGGCATGTTAATGATGATTAACATGCCTGGTAGCGCATCGGTATACCGCAACGAGGCTACGGTATGACGCGGGTTTCGATGTCATGTGATCATGACAACACACACGATGTCCAACCCGATCAGCAACACGACGTTGATGACGTGTCAGTGCTGCAATCGCGTCAGGCATTGACCTTGTATCTCGATAATCTGGCGCCCAGTGGCCGCCGTTCGATGCGTTCATTGTTGCGGCAGGTAGCACAGGTGAATCACTGGCAAGGCGACGTTGAAACGTGCCCTTGGCTGTCGCTGCGCTATCAACAGCTGGCCCGGTTAAGAACGCAGTTACAGCAGGCCCATAAGTCGCCGAATACCATCAAGACCACCCTGGCAGCCGTGCGTGGCATTTTGCGTAATGGATTTCTATTAGGCCACTACCCGGCCAACGAGTGGCAACGAATCCAAAGCATTCCCGCAGAAACGGCAAAGCGATTACCGGCTGGCCGGTCGTTAACCGCGTTAGAGCTCAAACGTTTGTTCAAAGCCTGTGATCAAGAGCAATCCCTCACCGGCGTCCGTGATGCGGCGGTGATTGCCTTAATGGCTTATGCCGGATTACGCCGCAGTGAAGTCATTGCGCTCGATGTGTCGGACTACGACCGAAAAACCGGGTCGCTGCTGATCCGCGCGGGTAAAGGTCAGCGACAACGGCAGCTGTTTCTGCCCGCCACAGCAAAAACCTATGTGCTGCGTTGGTTACGTTGTCGGCAGGCATCTGCGGTGCCTTTGTTTTATCGGTGCCTTCAATCCAAATCAACCATCGCCGTCGAACGCATCAGCGCGCAAATGGTGTACGGCCTTTTGCGGCGCAGGGTGCAGGATGTCGGTATTGCGCCTTGTTCGCCGCATGATCTTCGCCGCACCTTTGTGACCCGGTTGTTGGAACTGGGGGTTGATCTCAACACCACGCGCCAACTAGCGGGGCATGAACAGCTACAGACTACCGCTTTGTACGACCGGCGCTCGCAAAAAGCCCAGCAAAAAGCGATGGCAAATTTTAGTTTTTAAAGCTCCGGACCAGCAATAAAGGCGCTGCAAATTAACGTCAGTTTTTTAAGAAAAAAAGCACCGAATAAATTGCAAAAAAAACGCAGAGAAACATAAGTTGTTTTGCATTTTGGTAACCGGCGTTTTTCAAAAAACCCCGTAAAAAAGGGCCAAAACAGGTTTTTTTTGCAAATCGTAATTGAAGTGCACCTTAACAAAAACAGGTGTTCTTCATGTCCGCCAACACAACTTTTCACTAGGGGCTGTTGCCATTT
>NZ_LUUK01000027.1 GCF_001644025.1 Methylomonas koyamae | reverse complement strand
AACCCGACCTACGAAAAACCGCGCACATCGATTTTGCCGGTCACGGCGGCGGAAATTAGGGCGGTGCGGCGTTCTTTCAACAAGGTTATGGCGCGTTGGGCTTCGGCGGTGAGAGTGTCGAGTTTTGTGGTTTCGCTATTTAGGAAGGTAGCAATTAATATTTGTTCTTCTTTTGGAGGAACGACCATTCGTAATTGCTTGTATTCACCCAAGCTAACCCTTGTTCGAGTTGATTCAATCGAAATATTGTCTATCAACGCTCGACCATAATTCGAGTTTAAGAGAAAAATTAAAAAATCTTGATCAACCATAGCCTCATTCACTCGGATTCTGATCACGTCTTGAGTAATGATTCCATCCGGTTCGCCAGCGGGATAAAGAACTGCTAAGCCAGGTGGATCACCGACTTTAGCGATAAGAATGTCACCGGGGTAGACGTTGCAGAAATTGAGTTGCCTAGCTTTTTCCTTTGTGACGCACCATTCGCTGATTCGAGTATAGCCAGCTGCCTTAAGATCTCGAATGTAAATAACAGGCACACCTTCTTGAATTAATTCACTCGTCAATAAGTCGCTTCCGAATGGTCCATTAACGAATGAGTTTCGCTCCTGTCGCGCTAAGTCGTTAAGTTTGTAATGGCTAGCCCAATGCTCTTGCACTTCGCCCAACCATTCAATGCCGGAATCCTTCATCGGCGCGTTGGGGTTTAAGCCTTTGGTGACGGCGTGGGAAATCACCGCCTGCCGCTTTTCCTTCAACAGTTCGATCAGCCGTTGCTGCTCGGCTATCAGCGCGTCGATCTTTGCAGTTTCGCGGTCGAGGAAGGCGGCGATGGTTTGTTGCTCTTTGAGAGGCGGCCTGGGCAGAATAGAATTTGCATACCGTTCCGCACTCACGTTTTGAATGGTTGCTTGAATTTGACTACTGTTTATGAATTGCCAATAGAAACTCGTTTGGCAACAAGCATATAGAAATGACGCGAGCATTTTACTTACATCAATCCTTGCGCGTATAAGGTAACCAGCGAAACAACATACTCCCCAATCCTGGCGATAAATAAAACTCTTACCGACAGTCGCCCCACTACGCGCTAAAAGCACATCTCCTTCTATCAGCAAATAAGAGGTAGCAATATCAGGTGAGAGCGAGCGAAACGTCTCGTTACGGAGAGAGCCATTATCCGTAATGTCTGTAATTCGAACAAAACGTGGGTGTTCAGGATTATCGTCGTCTGCTGCTTCGTTTGCCCCATACATCAGCGATTGCGAAAGTACAGATTTTAGTCGTTTCACCTCCCAATGCTCTGGCACCTCGCCCAACCATTCGACGCCGCTGTCCTTATATTCCGGGTAACGCGGAAAACTCATGCCGGGCCATCCTTGATTGACTGTTGGTCGGCGTTTGACGCAGTGTCGGCCGGGTGCGGCGGATGTTTCAGCGAGAGTATCAAGGTCATGGGCTGGGTGGGCGAAGCGACGAAGCCGTGGTGTTGATAGAACGCCTTGGCCGGTTCCGACAGCGCATGAACCAGCAGGCCGCGGATGCCGACAATGCTGGCCGCGCGCAGCGTGCGCAACACCGCGTCTTGCAATAAAGCCACGCCCAGCCCCCGGCCCCGCCAAGCGAAATCGACGGCCAAGCGGCACAGAATCGCCATCGGCACCGGATCGGGCATATTGCGCTTGAGCGCCGGGGGTGCATAATTCAATGCCATCGCGCCGGAAGCCAGACAGTAATAGCCAACAACCCTTGACTCGTCCGTCACGACATAGGTGCGCGATGCCCCGCTGAATTGGTTGGATAGCGCCCGGCGCTTCAGCCAGTCGTCGAGGGCATCGACGCCGCAAGCAAAGTCATGCCGTCGATGCTCGACCGTCAGCAAGGTCGGCGACGACAGCACTTAGGCTTGCCAGGGTTTACGCGCCGCCATCAGGCGGTCATACCCTTCGCCGGTGGCGGGTTGATCGAGCACTTGCAGGAACTGTTGGTAGGTCTCCCAATCGACGCGAACCAGCGCTTGGTCCAGCAACGATTCTTCCGCCGCGCGACGTGCGGCATCGATCATAAAGTCGGAGCGGGTTTTTCCTTGCGCCTTGGCGGCTTGATCGATCAAGGCGCGGACATCGCCGCGAACCCGCAGGTTGACGGCATGAGTAGGGCTGTCCGGGTTGGATGCGCGATGGGCCATAAAAATACCTCGAGATAACGAACCGACATGATACGCCACCAAGATACACATCATGTATCTATTTTACTTGAAACGCCGATCGGGGCGAAGGCGTAATCCTCAATCCGCCGCGCGTTAAAACGCGCGATCGGTCGTCATGCCGATAGCCCTTCAATCATTGCCTTGATACGGTCCGTGCATTGTTTGAGGTCCGCATCAATCGCGGCCAAGTCGCGCGGCGGTTCGAACACATAGAAATGCCGGTTGAAGGGGATCTCGTAGCCGATCTTGGTTTTATCGTGGTCTATCCACGCATCCGGCGCATGCGGCAGCACTTCGCGCTGGAAGTAGCTTTCCACGTCTTCATTGAGCGGCACGTTTTCGGTGTCGCGCAGGCTGGAGTCCGGTTGCGGCTTGCCTTTTAGCTTGCCCTTGGCGCCGATAACGATGTCGCCGTTTTCATCGCGTAACGGCCGTTCGACGGTGATGGTGCGATAGCCGAAATCGCTGTTCTTGAAGATTCTGGAGATGGGTTTTTTGCCGTCACTGGCTTGGATAAATTGCCCGAACAAGCGAGTGATTTCGGCGATATGCTCGTCAGACAATTCCTTGCGCTTGGAGCCCAGGCTTTTGCGCATCTTTTGCCAGAAGCCGCTGGCATCGATCAGTTGCAGCTTGCCTTTGCGGTGTTCCGGTTTGCGGTTGGAGAGTATCCAGACATAGGTGCTTATGCCGGTGTTGTAGAACATATCGGTCGGCAAGCCGATGATGGCTTCGACCAAATCGTTTTCCAGCACGTAGCGGCGAATTTCGCTTTCGCCGGAACCGGCACCGCCGGTGAACAGGGGCGAGCCGTTGAGAACGATGCCGAAACGGCTGCCGCCGTCTTTCGCCTGGCGCATCTTGCTGATCAGATGTAGCAGGAATAACAACGAGCCGTCCGATACGCGCGGCAAACCGGGTCCAAAGCGGCCGTTGTAGCCTTGTTTCTCGTGTTCGTTGCGGATGTCTTTTTCGACCTTTTTCCATTCCACCCCAAACGGCGGATTGGACAGCATATAGTCGAATTTCTTCAGGAGATGGCCGTCGTCGGAAAAGGTATTGCCGAACACGATATTGGCGACATCCTGGCCCTTGATCAGCATATCGGCTTTGCAAATGGCATAGGATTCCGGATTGAGCTCCTGGCCGAACATGGTCAAACGTGCTTGCGGATTATGCTCTTCCAGATATTCGCCGGCGACCGACAACATGCCGCCGGTACCGGCCGTCGGGTCGTAAATGGTGCGCACCACGCCGGGTTTGGCCAGCATGTCGTCGTCCTCGATGAACAGCAGGCTAACCATCAGCTTGATGACTTCGCGCGGGGTGAAATGCTCGCCGGCGGTTTCGTTGGAAATCTCGGCAAATTTGCGGATCAGTTCCTCGAACACCAATCCCATTTGGCTGTTGGTGACTTGCTCCGGATGCAAATCCACATGGGCGAAGCGTTCCGTGACCAGATACAGCAGCCCGGATTTGGCGAGGCGGTCCACTTGGGTATAAAAGTCGAAGCGCTCGAAAATGTCCCTGACCTCCACCGAAAAGCCTTGGATATAGGAAATCAGGTTTTCCTTAAGATGGTCCTGATCGCCCATCAGCTTTTTCATGTCTAGCGGCGAGGTGTTGTAGAAACTCTGGCCGGCCTCGCGCAGCAGGAAAGGTTCCGGATTGATACCTGCTTGGCGCTTATCTGCGTATTCGGTCAATACCGCGTCTTTGGTGGCTTCCAACACGCAGTCGAGACGGCGTAACACACAGAAGGGCAGAATGACTTTGCCATAGTCGGATTGTCTGTAATCGCCGCGCAGCAGATCGGCAACCGACCAGAGCAAGGCGGAAAGGGATGAGTGGTTCATCGGGTCTTGTCCTTATTGATATTTCCGAAAGCGGTTTCCGACCGGGTCGCTGACCATAATCATTCAAAGGCCCAAGGCGGCGATTTTAACGCCGCCTCCCCGACTGACGCGGAGCACCATTATTTTCCGATACAGAAACTCGAAAAGATTTCGCCCAACAGGTCGTCGGACGTGAATTCGCCGGTAATGGCGGACAGGCTGGCTTGGGCTTGCCTAAGTTCCTCGGCGACCAACTCGTGGGCAGCGGCCTGGAGTTGCGCGGCGGCGTTGGCGACGGCTTGCTCGGCAAGTTGCAAGGCCCTTAGATGGCGGGTGCGGGCGGCGAAGGCGCCGTCGCCGCCTTCGACGAAGCCCATGCTGTGTTTTAAATGCGTCTTCAGCAAGTCCAACCCGGCGCCGGTCTTGATCGACAAGCGGATTTCGCAACCGGCGGCGGTCTCGACCAGGCTAGGCTCGCCGCCGAGCAAGTCTAGTTTGTTGTAAAGCCGGGTCACGCTGGCATTGGCCGGCAGCTCGCTAAGCGCCGGCTCGGCGTCGGGATCGGTGCTGTCGATCAACAATAACACTCGGTCGGCCTTGGCGATTTCGGCGCGGGCGCGGCGAATGCCTTCCTGCTCGACCGGATTGTCGCTGTCGCGCAGACCGGCGGTATCGATGACGTGCAGCGGCATGCCGTCGATCTGGATGCGCTCGCGCAGTACGTCGCGGGTGGTGCCGGCGATCTCGGTGACGATGGCGGCCTCATGGCCGGCCAGTGCGTTCAACAAGCTGGACTTGCCGGCATTGGGTTTGCCGGCCAGCACCACGGTCATGCCGTCGTGCAACAAGCGGCCTTGTCGGGCGCTACGCGCAATCGCGGCCAGTTTGTCCTGTAATCGGGCGATGCGTTGGGCAACCACGCCGTCGCCGAGGAAGTCGATTTCTTCGTCGACGAAGTCTATCGCGGCTTCGATGTACACGCGTAGCTCGATCAGTTCGTCAATCAATTCGTTGACTTGGCGGGAAAACTCGCCCTGCATCGATTGCTGGGCGGCCCTGGCGGCTTGCTCGGTGCCGCTGCTGATTAAATCGGCGATGGCTTCGGCCTGAGCCAGATCGATTTTGTTGTTCAGAAAGGCGCGCCGACTGAATTCGCCGGCCTCGGCCAAGCGGGCGCCCAGCGCCAGGACGCGGCGCAGTAGCATGTCCAAGACCACGCTGCCGCCGTGGCCGTGCAGCTCGACGACGTCTTCGCCGGTAAAGGATTTTGGCCCTGGAAAATACAGCAGCAGGCCGCTGTCGACGACTGTGCCGTCGGCGGCGATGAAATGCGCGTAACGGGCGTAACGGGGAGCGGGTAGGGATTTGCGGGTCAGACCGGTAGCGACCGAGCCGGCCGCCGGACCCGAGATGCGGATGACGCCGACGCCGCCGTTACCGGGCGGCGTGGCGATGGCGGCTATCGTGTCGCCGTCCCGCATCGGACTCAATGGGCGTGCGCGTCTTCTTCAAGCACGTGCTTGGTGATGTACCACTGTTGCAGGATCGACAAACTGTTGTTGCAAATCCAGTAAAGCACCAAGCCGGACGGGAAGAACAGGAAGAACACGGTGAACACGATAGGGAACATTTTCATCACCTGAGCCTGCAACGGATCGATCGGCGCCGGATTCAGACTTTGCTGAATCTTCATGGTGATGCCGTAGACGATGGGCAGCAGGTAAAACGGGTCTTGCGCGGACAGGTCTTGTATCCACAGCGCGAAGTCGGCCTGGCGCAATTCGACGGTCTCGATCAGCACCCAGTACAGCGAAATGAACACCGGAATCTGTACCATGATCGGCAAGCAACCACCGAGCGGATTGACTTTCTCCTTCTTATACATCGCCATCATTTCGGTGTTGAAGCGCTGTCTGTCGTCGGCGTAACGCTCTTGCAAATCCTTCAGGCGCGGCTGAATCTTACGCATTTTCGCCATCGATTGATAGCTGGCTTTCGACAGCTTGAAGAACAGCAGTTTGATGAACAGGGTCACGCCCATGATCGCCAAGCCCCAGTTGCCAATGTAGCCGTGGATTTCGTTCAGCAGCCAATAAATCGGCTTGGCGATGACGGTCAGCCAGCTGTAATCGACGGTCAGCTCCAGGCCGGGCGCCAAGGCTTCCATGACCGGTTGGATCTTGGGACCGACGAACAACTTGGTCTTGAACGAGCCTTCGCTATTGGGTTGAACGTTCACATCCGGCGAGTAGGAGCCGATCACGTAGCGCGCGTCGTTCAGCGCCTTGGTGTAGTAATGGTTTTCCTGATCCGCCGCCGGAATCCAGGCCGCCGCGAAGTAATGCTGAATGAATCCGCTCCAACCGCCGGTCGCCGACACGGCCAGGTTGTCTTCGGTCATTTCTTCGTACTTGACCTTCTTGAACTTCTCCTTGTCGGTATAAATCACGCCGCCCGAGTAGGTACGAATAAAATTGTTGTTGCTTTTATCGCTATGCTCTACGCGCAACAATTGCTCGTATTGGCGTCCGGACCACGCGGTCGCGGACTGATTGACGATTTTTTGTTCGACGTCGACCGCGTAACTGCCTCGGCTGAAGGTAAAGGTTTTAACGACGCGCAGGCCTTGCTCGTTGGTCCAGGTCAGCGGCACGATCAATTGGTCCTGACCGTCGGCCAAGGTATAGTCGGTGCGCTCGGCGCTGAATACCGCATGGTGATCGGGCGCGCTGGAAGAGTTCTGGTTGGCGACCAGACCGGTTTGGGCCAGGAACAGGTTTTCGGGATTGCTGTCGAACAGACGTATCGGGGCCAGATTTTTCTCGGGCGCGGGCAAGCCGATCAAAGCCCACGCTTTTTGGACGACGGTATTGGTTTTCTCATGCGGGTAATTCAGCAAATCCAGATTCCGTAGCGTACCGCCCTCGACGTCGATTTCCAACTCGTACACATCGGTTTTGACTTTGACGACCCGGTCCGCCGCGACGGCTTGAGCGGTCGGCTGGCCGGCCGGCGTTTGCGCCGCATCCGGAGATTGCTGAACGTTGCTCAGCCCGGCGTCGCCGGCAACAATGGGCTTGTCGGAAACGATCGCCCGCGGCTTGGGGCCATAATCGATCTGCCACGCCTCCCACAGCATGTAGGAGATCATCAACATCGCCATGACAAGTACAAATCTAATGTTATCCATTGTTATTACTCAAATTTTTCTGGGACAGGATCGATGCCACCCGGATGGAACGGGTGGCATTTCAATAATCGTCTAAGCGTGAGATATGAGCCTTTGGCGGCGCCGTGACGCTGGATCGCCTCCAAGCCATAACTTGAACAGGTGGGATAAAAACGGCATCTGGGCCCCAGTAACGGGCTTATGAAGTACTTGTAAACCTTGATCAGGGTTATGAGCAGGAATCGCATCGATTTACCAATTTAAGCCAATGCCTTTCCAAGGACTTCCTCAATACCGGCGAGGTTGCATTTGCTGCATCCCCCCGAGCCAAAACAACGATATCTATGCTGACGATATGTTGACGCTGCAATCTAAAGCTTTCCCTGACAGCCCTTTTGATGCGGTTCCGCGCGACTGCTGTTTTTATTGTTTTTTTTGCGATCGCCAAGCCCAAGCGCGCATGCGCCAGGCCGTTGAAAGTCGCCAATACCGTAAAGTATTTATCGGTCGACTTTACGGGATTGCTAAATACATTTTTATACTCGGCGGGCGTCCCTAACCGATACCGAGCGGGAAAACCGTGTTCTTGGGCCGACAATTAAACCGTCAGCGATGCGCGGCCTTTCGCTCTGCGCGCATTCAAGACTTTGCGGCCGCCGACGGTAGCCATTCTGGCGCGGAAACCGTGAGTTCTGACGCGTTTGATTTTGCTGGGTTGGTAAGTTCTTTTCATAGTTATTGCCTCGGGATAAAACGGATAAAAAAGGCTGCGAATCATACGTGATGAAACGAACCACTGTCAATTTGGCGTGTCGGATTCCCAAACCATCCAAAATCGGCTACGCTCTTTTTGGTCTGTCACCATCAGCGACTCAGGGAGTCCAAATCATGAAAAACTTATCGTTCGCCGCAATCGCGGCTTCCGCGTTTGTATTGACGGCTTGCGCCACCGCGACCGGCTGGACGCCGACCGTGGATACTTATAACGACCCCAACGCCGCGCGGCTCAACCAGGACATGCAGGAGTGCCAGCAACTGGCTTCGCAATCGTCCCCGGCGGTAAAGGATACCGCAACCGGAGTCGCCGTGGGCGGTTTACTCGGCGCGGCCGGCGGCGCGGCGATCGGCGCGGTCACCGGTAACCCCGGCGCCGGCGCGGCGATCGGCGCGGCGGCGGGCGGCATCGGCGGCGGCGCGATGCAAGGCGTTCAGTCCGACGACCGTTACAAAAACGCTTACCGCAGCTGCCTGAGACAGCGCGGCCATAACGTCCTCAACTAAACCACTCGCTACTTGGAGGCTTACTTACCCGTTGTCGCCGTGGCCATCGGCGTCGTTCTGGCGTTCGATTACACCAACGGCTTCCACGACGCCTCCAACATCCTTTCCGGTGTCATCGCTTCCAGAGCGATGACACCGCTTCAGGCCATGTTATTGGTCGCTATCTTCGAATTTCTCGGCCCGTTGCTGGGCGGCACCGCCGTCGCCGATACCGTCGGTTCTTTGCTGGATTTGTCCGTGCCGCCGCGCCCGGTCGGCCTGACCGCCGTTCTGTCCGGATTGGCCGCGGCGGTGGCGTGGAATTTTTTCACCTGGTGGCGCGGCCTACCGTCGTCTTCCTCGCATGCGCTGGTAGGCGGCTTGATCGGCGCGGCCCTGGCCTCCTCCGAGCCGATCCCGATGGACTGGGGAATCGCAGCCCTCCTCCACGGCCGCATCCAAGGCTTTGCCAAGGTATTGCTGGCACTGTTTCTGTCGCCGTTCCTGGGTTTCGCGGTTGGATTCGCGCTGCAGCGCGCTACGATGTTCCTGCTGCGCGCCGCGCATCCGTCCATCAACCGCCGCCTGTGCCAAGCCCAATGGCTGACCGCCGCCGGCTTGGCGTTCTGCCACGGCGCCAACGATGCGCAAAAAAGCATGGGCATACTGACTCTGTTGCTGCTGCTCAGCGGACAAATCGCGACCTTTCAGGTGCCGGTGTGGGTGATGGCCGCTTGCGCGACCGCGATGACGGCCGGCGCCCTAACCGGCGGCTGGCGCATCGTCCGCACCTTAGGATTTGCGATCTATAAAATTCGGCCGATACACGCCTTGAACTCGCAACTGACCGCCTGCTCGGTGATTGCGGCTTGCTCGATGCTAGGAGCGCCGGTTTCGACCACTCACGTCGTCGCGTCAGCCATTACCGGCATCGGCGCCTCGGACCGGCCTAGACAGGTACGCTGGGGCAAGGCCGGCGAAATCGTGCTGGCCTGGTTGATCACGATTCCCGGCTCGGCGCTACTGGCCGCGTTGATCGGCCGACTCGCCCAAATCTAACCCTCTTACCGACATGTCCGACTCGCAAAACCGTTTAGCCGCGCGGCTGTTTCAGCGCATTTTTCCGAAAACCGCCGACTTCTACCTGTTACTGCACCAGCAATGCCAACAAGTGTGCATCACCGTGGACAATTTGGTCCGCTACATGAACGAGGAAAACCCGCAAGCCGACGAAATGTTGAAAAAGGACGAGCACGATGCCGACCGAATCCGAATGCGTAATTTGCACGAATTGAACAGTTCGTTTGCCACCCCGATAGACCGCGAAGACATTTACCGGGCCATCGCCGCGCTCGACAACATCGTGACCTATTGCAAGAGCACCTATAACGAGATGGAGGCTCTGCAATTGAATCCGGACGATTATTCGAAGGCGATGGTCGCGGAATTGCAGATCGGCATCAAAGCCCTCGAGCAAGGCTTCGCGGTATTGGGCAAGCGCCCGCGCGACGCCGAAACGCACGCGTTCGCCGCGCGTCATTCCGAACGCCGGGTCGAAAAGATGTACCGCAAAGCCATTGCCGAATTGTTTCAGGGCCAGGACTATCTGGACATGTTCAAGCGCCGCGAACTATACCGCCACCTGTCCAACGCCGCCGACCGGGTCCACGCGACCGCCAACATCCTCGAAGACATCATCGTCAAGCTGGGCTAACGCCCGCCTCCGCCAGCGCCGAAGCCGGAAATTTCCTGGCCTCGACGCCCGCCCGGCGCCCTGTGGCCGCCACAATTCGCCAGGCAACCATGCTACAATTCCGGCGGTTAGAATCGTGTTCAATTAATGAGGTTCACTTCGTGGCAAACATTAGCAGCCGAAAATCCGCAATGACTCTTTTTAGCTCGCCGAATTGCATCATGAGCCATTGCGCCCGCCTCGTTGTTCACGAAAAAGGCGTTCCCGCCGACATCGAATATTTCGATCCGACCGACCCGCCCGAAGACCTGCTGGAACTCAATCCGAACGGTAATGCCCCCACCTTCGTGGAGCGCGATCTGGTGCTGTACGACGCCCGCATCATCATGGAATATCTGGACGAGCGTTTTCCACACCCGGCCTTGCATCAAATGGACCCCGTCTCCCGCGCCAACGCCCGAATGCTGATCAAACGCATCGATCAGGATTGGTATCAAATGCTCGAGGAAGCGCAACTGCAAGGCGACAAACGCGCCGCCAAAGCCAAGAAAGTTCTTAGGGAAAGTCTGCTGGCGGCCGCGCCGGTTTTCGATGCCACCACTTATTTCATGGGCGAGGACTATTCGCTGATCGATTGCGCGATGGCGCCTTTTTTATGGCGCCTGGGCAGCGTCGGCATCGACATCAGCTCGCTAGGCAAGGGTATCACCGCTTACGCCAACCGGCTATTCGCGCGCAAGGCCTTTCAGGACAGCCTCAGCCACGACGAAAAAGAACTCATGCAAAGCCAAACCAAATGACGCCACTAAAACCCTACCTGATCCGCTCCATTTACGAATGGATTTTGGATAATAGTCTGACACCCCATCTATTGGTCAACGCCGAACACCCCGGCGTCGTGTTACCCACCGACTTCGTCGAGGACGGCCGCATCGTCCTGAATATTCGCCCCGAAGCCATACAAGGCTTGACCCTGGGTAACGAGGAAGTCCAGTTCAACGCCCGCTTTTCCGGCAAGGCCATGCACATTGTGGTACCCACCAAGGCGGTGCTGGCGATTTACGCGAAGGAAAACGGTAAGGGTATGGTCTTCGACCCGGAAGATCAAGACGACGAAACGCCGCCCAGCGCCCCTGAACCGACACCGCCGCAGCGTCCGCAATTGCGGGTTGTGAAATAAGCCCGACCGGCATCCGGCCAAGCACGCTCGCCACCCCGCGTTCCGAGTTCCAGCAACGGCCGATAGCGCCGTTCTCCCCGGAATTCGGGCGATTCGGCTAAAGACACGCTTAACACGGTGCGATAGAATGCCGGCCTACTTTCGACGGGGAGCTGTGATGACGCACGACACGCCCAAAGTTTTTAGCGACGCCGAAATCGTCGAGCGCTTGAGACGCGAACTGCCGCATTGGTATTACGAAAACGGCTGGATACGCCGCAAGTACAAGACCTCCGGCTGGAAAGCGACATTGATGGTCGTCAACGCTGTCGGCCATTTAGCGGAAAAAGCCTGGCACCACCCGGACTTAACAGTTTCCTATGCGTTCGTGATCGTCAAACTGGTCACTCACGCCGCCAAGGGCGTCACCGACAAGGATTTCGCGCTGGCGAAGAAAATCGAGGACGTCGTGCATTGGGATGCCGCCGCCGAATCCGGCGGTATTTTCGAAGGCACGCCGGACGATCCGCGTTTCAAATACATTAAAAAAGACCGAGGACAGCACGATGACTGAAATCACCGAGGTACCCAGCCCGTTCTGCGGTATCGGTACCGACGACCTGACGATCCGGGTGGATGGCGTAAGCTTGCAAGTGGCCGCCAACGGTTGCGCGGTCAACACGCCGGGCTTCGAACAGCCGATCACCGACACCTCGCCGCGTGTTGGCGGCCAGGCTGTTGATCTAGATACAGCGGTTGCCAAGGCAGCGGCGCTGTTGCGCGACACCAAGCAACCGGTCATCGCCGGCTGCGCCACCGACGTGAACGGCATGCGCGGCTTGCTGGCCTTGGCCGACAAATCCGGCGCGGTAGTCGATAACGTCAATTTCCCGGCCGCCCGCCGTAACTTGTTGGCGCTGCAGGATTCCGGCTGGATGAATACCACGCTGGCCGAATTGAAAAACCGTTGTGACGTTCTGCTGATCGTCGGTACCGACCTCGAGGCGTTCGCGCCGCGCTTCTTCGAACGCTATTTGTGGAACGAACAATCCATGTTCCTCGACAACACCGCTAGCCGCGACGTGATTTACCTGGGTAAGGCACCGTCCGGCGACGCGTCGACCTCGCCCGCCGGCAAAACCGCGACCGTGCTGACTTGCGCCGACGCCGATCTTCCCGATGTCGTTGCCGTGCTGGCCGCGCTGATTAAAAAGCAACCCGTGCTCGCGCAAAACGTGGCCGGCATCGCTGTGACCGATCTGCAAGCAGTTGCCGACAAACTGAAAACCGCCCAATACGGCGTAATACTCTGGGGCGCCGCCGCGCTAGCCTACGACCACGCCGAATTGACTGTGCAAACCATCTGCAACATCGTCAAGGATATCAATCTGCAAGGCACCCGCTGCTCCGGCTTTCCGCTCGGCGGCCGCGAAGGCGACCAGACCGCCAACCAAGTCTGCGGCTGGACCACCGGTTATCCGGCGCGGGTCAATTTCGCCCGCGGCTACCCGGAATACGATCCGTTTCTATACGACAGCCAAGCCATGCTCGCCAACGGCGAAGCCGACGCCTTGATCTGGGTACACGCTTTCAATGTCAACGCCAAACCGCCAAGGACCACGTTACCGACCATCGTCATCGGCCGTTCCGGCATGACCTTCGAAAAAGAACCCGATGTGTTCATCCCCGTCGGCACACCCGGCATCGACCATGCCGGCCACGCTTACCGTCTGGACAACGTGGTGGCGATTCGTCTGAAAAAACTGAGAGACTCCGGCCTGCCCAGCACCGCCGAGGTGCTGCACGCCATTGAACAAGCCCTTTAGGATACCGACATGCTGATAAAACTCACAGGCGGCACCGTTTACGACCCGGCCAGCGGCATGGCCGGCCAGCAACAAGACCTCTTTATTCAAGACGGCCGCATCGTCGATGCGCCAACAGACGGCCGGCCGGTCGATCAAGAATACGACTTGCGCGGCAAGGTGGTGATGTCCGGCGCGATCGACATGCACACGCACATCGGCGGCGGCAAGGGCAACATTGCCCGCACCCTGTTGCCGGAAGACCACCGCTTGGACCCGGTGCACCGCACCCCGGTCACCCGCTCCGGTAACGGTCATGCGATGCCCAGCACCTATGTCGCCGGCTACCGTTACGCCGAAATGGGTTACACCGCCTGTTTCGAACCGGCCGTGCTGCCGATCAACGCCCGCCAGGCGCACATGGAAATGGGCGACACGCCGATCGTCGATAAAGGCGGCTACGTGATGCTGGGCAGCGACGACTTTCTGCTGCGGATGCTGACCGCGAAAAAAGACCAAAAAGCCGTCAACGATTACGTGGCCTGGACCTTGAATGCGGCCAAAGGCATAGGCATCAAAGTCGTCAACGCCGGCGGCATCAACGCCTTCAAATTCAACCAGCGCAAACTGGATTTGGACGAGAAAAACAGCCATTACGACGTCACGCCACGGCAAATCCTGCAAACCCTGGCCCGCGCAGTCAAGGAACTGGGCATCACGCATCCACTGCATGTCCACGGTTGCAACCTAGGTGTACCCGGTAACCTGGAAACCACTTTGAACACGATTCAAGGCATCGAAGGCTTGCCGATGCACTTGACCCACATTCAGTTCCACAGCTACGGCACCGAAGGCGATTTCAAATTCTCGTCCGGCGCCGCGCAGATTGCCGAAGCGATCAACCAAAACAAAAACATCAGCGCCGACGTCGGTCAGATTCTATTCGGCCAAACCGTCACCGCCTCCGGCGACAACATGCGCCAACACGCCAATCACCGCTTCGCCAGCCCCAACAAATGGGTGTGCATGGACATCGAATGCGATGCCGGCTGCGGCGTGGTGCCGTTTAAATACAAGGACCAAAATTTCGTCAACGCCTTGCAATGGGCGATTGGTTTGGAAATCTTCCTGCTGGTCGAAGACCCGTGGCGGATATTCCTGACCACCGACCACCCCAACGGCGCACCGTTCACCAGCTACCCGCATTTGATCCGCTTGCTGATGGACCGCAGTTTCCGCAACGACATGCTGGCGACCATCCATCCGGAAGCGCAGAAAATGACCACGTTGGCTTCGATCGAACGCGAATACAGCTTGAGCGAAATCGCCATCATGACCCGCGCTGGCGCGGCGCGCATTATCGGCTTGAAAGACCGCGGCGCATTGAGCCCCGGCAACTTCGCCGACATCACCGTCTACACCGAAAACGCCGACCGCCAAGCGATGTTCACCAAGCCGGATTATGTATTCAAAGACGGCGAATTGGTGGTCAAAGACGGCCAAGTGGTCAAAGTCACCTGGGGCACCACCCACATCGTCAAACCGGAATACGATCTGTCGATAGAAAACGAGTTGAAACCGTATTTCGATAAATACCTGACCATGAAACTGGGCAACTTTAAAATCAGCGACGACGAAATCAGCGAAGACGGACGCGGCAGTTTGACGGCGCATCCGTTGAGAGGTGCAGCATGATCATTAATGGCGTAACCATCGACAAAACCTTCGCCGAAGCCTTCCCGATGAAGGCGACGCGAGCCATCATCACCGCCCAGAACGAGAAATGGGCGATGATTTCCGCGCAAGCCATGACCGGCTTTGCCACCTCGGTGATTGCCTGCGGCTGCGAAGCCGGTATCGAACGGGTGTTAAGCCCGGACGAAACCCCGGACGGTCGCCCTGGTGTGGCGATCATGATTTATGCGATGGGCGGTAAGGGCTTGGCCAAGCAATTGGAAACCCGCGCCGGCCAGTGCGTACTGACTTCACCGACATCCGCTCTGTTCGCCGGGATTGAAGGCGGCAAGCCGATTCCGTTGGGCAAAAATCTGCGCTTTTTCGGTGACGGCTTCCAGATTGCCAAGAAAATCGCCGGCAAGCGTTACTGGCGTGTACCGGTGATGGACGGCGAATTCCTGACCGAAGCCACCACCGGCATGGTCGATGCGGTCGGCGGCGGCAATTTCCTAGTATTGGCTGAATCGCAACCGCAAGCCTTGGCGGCCTGCGAGGCTGCGATCGAGGAAATGAAGAAAATCCCCAACGTCATCATGCCCTTCCCCGGCGGCGTCGTGCGTTCCGGCTCCAAGGTCGGCTCCAAATACAAAGCCTTGAGTGCCTCGACCAACGATGCCTTCTGCCCGACCTTGAAGGGCGTGACCAAGACCGACCTGTCGCCGGAAATCGAGTCGGTGATGGAAATCGTCATCGACGGTTTGTCCAAAGAAGACATCGACAAGGCGATGCGGGTCGGCATTCAAGCGGTCTGCGAACTGGGCGCGGCCAACGGTATTAAGCGCATCAGCGCCGGCAACTACGGCGGCAAACTCGGCCCGTTCCACTTTCATCTGCAGGAGATCATGGCATGACCACGTTGACCTTCACTCTGATCGAGACGCCACTGCCGGTGCAACGCGTAGATATGTCGCCGCTGGTCTGCCAAAAATTGGCCGGTTTGAGCCTGGACCAGATCGCCGCGATCGAATTGCAGTCCGGCAAACGCAAACTGCGGGTCGATCAATTGTTTCACATTAACGGCAGCAATCCCGACGACATCAGCATCGTCGGCAGTACCGACAAGTTGGATTTCATCGGTAAGGAACTCTCTAGCGGCAGCATCAGCGTGCAAGGCGACGCGGGCGCTTATCTGGGCATGCAGATGAAGGGCGGCACGATTTCGGTGATCGGCGATGTCGGCATTTACGCGGCTTGCGAAATGAAAAACGGCCTGATCCAGATCGAAGGCAATGCCGGCGATTTCGTTGGCGGCGCATTGCCCGGCAACAAGCAAGGCATGAAGGGCGGCACGGTTTTGGTCAAGGGCAACGTCGGCCAGCGCTGCGGCGACCATTTGCGCCGCGGCCAAATTCTAGTCGAAGGCGATGCCGGCGACTATTGCGGCTCCCGCATGGTGGCCGGCACGATCGCGGTGATGGGCAAGGTCGGCCGTTACGCCGGCTATGCAATGCGACGAGGCACCTTGTTGCTGTGGAATCAACCGCAATTGCCGGCCACCTTCAATGATTGCGGCTCGCATACCCTGGCATTTCTACCCATGTTGTTCGCGTCGTTCAAAACCCTGAACTCCCGCTTTGCCGACAATGGCGTCGCTTTCAACCGGGTCAGACGCTTCGGCGGCGACATGGCGGAAACCGGACGCGGCGAAGTGTTGGTCAAGCTATAAAATCGCAGACTCCGAGCCGATTTCGTTCCTTTGCCGGTATGGTTAGACCGCTAACCACCGCCAACCACGACCGCGACA
>NZ_LUUK01000026.1 GCF_001644025.1 Methylomonas koyamae | reverse complement strand
GGACGGGGTTGGGGCTGTCGGTATCGCAAAACATCATCAAAAAACACGGCGGACGGCTGGAAGTCAGTAGCGAACTCGGGCGGGGATCGACGTTTCGAGTCGTGTTGCCGATCTCCCAAACATAAGAAACCCGGCCGCGCGGGCGCGGCCGGGTCTGCCGTCAGTCGTTGCGTTGGCGTAGATGATCGCAGGATTCGTCCACGCCGTGGCGGTCGATATCGCAGACCGATTCCAGCCACATCGCGTTGATGATCGCAAAGGCGGCGGCGAAGCCGACGCCGAGTATCCAGGCAAAGTACCACATAGTGTGTCTCCGAATTAGTAAAGAGTATGGCTGTCGTTCAGGACGGTTTCCTCGGTCACGCTGCCCCAGATCACTTTGTAAACGAATCGGGTGTACAGCAATACGATCGGCAGGAATACCACGGTGATCCAGAACGCCCACAACAGGGTGGTGTGACTGGAACTGGCGTCCCATAACGTCAAGCTGGAGCCGGGAGCGGTCGACGAAATCAGCAAGAACGGAAACAGACCGAAGCCGACCGTCAGCGCGATGCCGGCGATACCCAAGCTGCTGAACCAGAACGCCGCGCCCCGCGATTCGCCCTTGCCCAATAGCCAAGCGGCGAATAGACCGACGAAACCGGCCGCCGGCGCCAGCCACATCCACGGGTAGGCCATGAAGTGCTGGAACCAGCCGGTACCGGCCGCCACCACGGTTTTACGCAAGGGGTTGGAAGGCGCGTCGCCGGCCGCCATTTGCGTGATTTCCGGGCGCTCCAGGCCGAAGAACACCCACAGCGTCGCCGCCAGCAGCGCGGTCAGCAGCAGTGGTCCGAGCAGTTCGACCGCGAGTATCGAACGATGATGTATCGTGCCCTCGCTGCGCCATTTCAAGAATAGCGCGCCGTGGAAGGTGGTCAACAACAAGCCGGTGACGCCGCACAGTAGCGCGAACGGGCTCAGCAGGCCCAGGAAAGTGCCGTCGTAAAAGGTGCGCAGGTCTTGGTCCAGATGGAACGGCAGCCCCAGGATCAGATTGCCGACCAGTACGCCGAGCAAGACCGGCGGCAAGGTGCCACCCAGGAACAAACACCAATCCCAAGTGTTACGCCAGGTTGGGTCTTCGATCTTGCTGCGGTAGTCGAAGCCGGCCGGCCGGAAAAACAACGAGAACAACACCAGCAACATGGCCGCGTAAAGGCCGGAGAACAGCGTGGCATAAACCGCCGGCCAGATCGCGAACACCGCCCCGCCCAACAGGATCAGCCAAACCTGATTGCCTTCCCAGGTGGCGCCGACCGTGTTGATGATGACGCGGCGCTCGATGTCGTTGCGGCCGATAAAGGGTAACAGCGTGCTGACGCCGAAATCGAAGCCTTCGGTCAGCGCGAAGGCGATGCCGACGACGCCGATGAACAGCCACCAGATGACTCGTATGGTTTCGTAATCGAACATGACTTACTCCTGTGGGTGTGTAGATTGCGCGTTGCGGCCGCGATGGCCGTGGCGCGTGTCGCGCATGCGACCGGCATCGCCGGCGTGTCCGTCATGCTCGCATTTCATGGCGGGTCCGGCGACGGCGTGGCGGGCGTGATCGCTGAGCTGAGCGCCGAAAAAGCGGTGGATCGCGTCGACCAGGGCCGGCTGCTCCGCCGAATATTCGATTTCGGCGCCATTGGGCAACTCGCGGTAATCGAATCGCACCGCGCCTGCCGCGGCCGCTAATTCCGCCAGGCCCGGCATGTCGTCGCCGTGTATTCGCCGCTGTCTGGAAAAGTCGCCCTTGCGGAAGCCGGCGCTGATGTCGGCCAAATGTTGACGAATCAGACTGATTTGCTCGGCGTCGTTGGCGTCCTTGGCAATCACTTGCTGCAGACCGCCGTGTTCGGTCTTTTCGAACACATGCAGGGTTTTGTCCAACGCGAACGGCATGACGTGGCCGCCGCGTTCTGCGACCTGGTCCAAACGGGCCGGACTGGCCGGCGGTTGTGCCTGGCTGGTGCCGGCCGAGACGACGATCGCCAGGGCTAGCAGAGATGGATGGATATGCTTCATTCGATTCTCCTATTTATCGACGATGGCTCACTCAGTGGGCACCAGCCACGGCCGCGCCGCGCTCTAAACAGTACCGGCCGGTGTGCAGACTGCTAGGCCCGAGCCGGACATACTTCAGCATCAAATACATCTCGATAATCAGCAGTACCGTATAGAACAGCGCGAAACCGGCCAAGCTGAACCAGAGCTGGCCGGCTTCCAGGTTGGACACGCTCAGATGGGTAGGCAGCACGCCGGAGATGGTCCAGGGTTGGCGGCCGACTTCGGCGACAAACCAGCCGGTTTCCGCGGCGATCCACGGCAGAGGTATGCACCAAACCGCCATCCGCATCAGCCAGCGTTTTTGATCGGCGACGCGGGTTGCGCAGTAATAGAACGCCATCGCGAAGATGAACAGCATCGTAAAGCCGCAGGCGACCATGATCCGGAAGGTCCAGAACAGCGGCGCGACGCGGGGGATGGTGTCGTCGGCGGCCTTTTCTATCATCGCCGGCGTGGCGTCCGCGACCTTTTCGGTGTACTTTTTCAACAGCAGGCCGTAACCGAGGTCTGCCTTATGTGCGTCGAAAGCCGTTTTGGCGCTCAGGTCGCCGCCCCGCAGTTTCTGCAATTCGGCGTAGGCGATCATGCCGCTCTTGATGCGCTCGGCACTTTCGCCGCGCAAGTCTTTCAGCCCCTTGACGTCCTCGTCGATCGAGCGGGTGGCGATCAAGCCCAGTACGAACGGTATCTTGATCGCATAGTCGGTATGTTGGTTTTCCTGATCCGGGAAACCGAACACCGTGAAGCTGGCCGGGGCGGGGTGGGTGTCCCATTCGGCTTCGATGGCCGCCAGCTTGATTTTTTGGGTTTCACCCGAGGTATAACCGCTCTCGTCGCCGAGTACGATCACCGACAGGATGGACGCCAAGCCGAAGGCCGAGGCGATCGAAAACGAGCGTCTGGCAAAGCCGATGTCGCGCTTGTTCAGCAAATACCAGGAGCTGATGCCCAGCACGAACATCGAGGCGGTCACGTAGCCGGCCGCCACGGTATGCACGAACTTGACTTGGGCGACCGGGTTGAAGAACACGTCGGCGAAGCTGGTCATTTCCATGCGTAGCGTTTCGT
The DNA here is from genome assembly GCF_001644025.1 of Methylomonas koyamae. Classification (GTDB taxonomy): domain Bacteria; phylum Pseudomonadota; class Gammaproteobacteria; order Methylococcales; family Methylomonadaceae; genus Methylomonas; species Methylomonas koyamae_A. The sequence continues at coordinate 11,340 of NZ_LUUK01000026.1, read as the reverse complement.
AGTTGAATTCGGCGCCGACCGGAAATTGCATCCAGCCGTTGGCAATCAAAATCCACAGTGCCGACACGTTGGTTCCGATCGCCAGCAGCCAAGTCACGCTCAAATGTTGCACTTTGGACAGTTTATCCCAGCCAAAGAAGAACAGGCCGACGAAGGTCGATTCCAGAAAGAACGCCATCCAGCCTTCGCTAGCCAGCAGCGGTCCGAAGATGTCGCCGACATAGTGCGAGTAATACGACCAGTTGGTGCCGAATTGAAACTCCAGCGTCAGACCGGTCGTCACCCCCATCGCGAAGTTGATGCCGAACAGCTTGCCCCAATAGCGGGTCATGTCTTTATAGACTTCCTTGCCGGTCATCACGTACACCGATTCCATGATGCCGAGAATAAAGGTCATGCCCAGCGTTAGCGGCACGAATAAAAAGTGGTACAGCGCGGTTAGACCGAACTGCATGCGGGACAGCATGACTATATCGTCACCGAACATGGTTGGACTCCTTTACGGTTGTGGTGGAAAGCGTTGCCGGCGTCGCGGTGGGTAGGGCCAGTCGGGCGGCGATGTCCGGCGGCCCGGCCGGACGGTCGAGCCAGCGGAACAGTAAAAACCAAAGGCCGATCAAGAACAGCAACTTAATCAGCAGGGCGAAGCCAATCTCCCAACGCAGTAATCCGGCGCGGGGCAAGTCGGGCGGTATGGGTTTGACGTTTTGCATGAGTTTGACTCCGTGGGTCCGTGTGCTTAGTTGTCGTCGGTGGGTTTGCGGATGATCCGGGTGGCGATCGCCAGCATCAGGATGGCGCCGGCAATCATCAAAATGCCGGGTCCCGCCTGGTGGTGGGCTTGAATATCGCCGATTAGCAGTCGGGCCAGCGCGGTGATCGCGATGTAAATCAAGCAACGTACCGGCATCAGATTGGTTTTGAAATAAATGCCGACCATCGCGCCCAGTTCCAGGTAAATAAACAACAGCAAGATGTCGCCTATCGTGGCGTGGCCCTGCATCATCATGCCGCCATAGGCCACCACCGCCGACCAGACGATGCTGGCGCCAATCACGAACAGGGCCAGGTAATGAAAGGCTTCGATCAACAGGTTGCCGATTTGGTCGGCCCTGACCTTGTTGCGTTCGTACCAAAGGTCGAAACGTTGCGGTTGCATGCGGCTTTCCTCAGTGCATTTGGCCGTGCATGGCCGCCGCCGGGTCGGCCGGAGCCGCTTTCAACATTTTCATGCCGCGCATGCCCATCATCACCCCCATCGTGATCAGCAACAGCGCCGACACTTTGAGCAATTGCCGCATCGCGCCTGCCGGCAACAGCGTGGCGAACAGGCCGAAGCCCAACAAGGGCGGCAGGGTGCCGAGACCGAACAAGCTCAAAATCGTCGCGCCTTGCAGCGGATCGCCGCTACCGGCCGCCATCACGTACATGGCTTGCAACGGTCCGCAGCCCAGCAACAATCCCGTCAACAGGCCGGTCGCCAACGGGCTGCGCGGCCGTCGGCGCAGCCCCTCGCGGACTTGCCGGTTCAACCCGGCCGGTCCGCGTAAACCAAAATTTCGTAACCAGCCGAAAACATTCAGCATTTTCAGCCCGTACAGCACCAAGAACAGACTGGCCGCCAACGCGGCGACGGCGCGCATCGTCGGCGTAATCGCGATCAAGGCGCCCAGCAAGCCAAATCCGGCGCCGATCACGGCATAGGAAGCGGTTTTACTCAAGCCGTACACCAAGTGAGACAGTGCTTGCCGAAATTTACCGCTTGTCGGATCGGTGTAGCCGACCACGAAGCCGCCGCACATGCCGATACAGTGAAAGCCGGTCAAAAAGCCCAGACCCAACAACAGACCGCGGTCCATGTGCGGTCCGATTTGCCGCATCACGTCCGGCATCAGACTTTTGCCCCAAAACGTCACGCCGCCGACGCCGATCAAGAGCAGCACAAACGCCAACATGCTCCAAACGCGACCGGCTCGGGCGGCCGGCCGCGGATTGACTTGGTAGCCGCGCGTCGCCAACGCGGCTTGCACGCGGTGTAGATCGATCATGCGGTTGTCGTAGCTAAATTTGGCCTGGTGCTCCGCATAACTGACCGCATCGACCTGAACGCCGGGCAGGGCCTGCAAAATATCCGCGATGGCCGCTTCGCAACCGCCGCAATGCATGCCGCCAATGTCGAGTTGTACTTTTTCCACCGACATGATTCGATCCTCCGCTATCTTGGGCGAAGCGCTATTCCACCAGGAAGTCGCGCATCATCCCCATGTCTTCGTGTTCCAGGTTGTGGCAGTGATACATGAACAAGCCCTTGAAATCCTGGAACGGTTTGATCATTTTTATCCGTTCGCCCGGCATGACCAACACGGTGTCTTTCCAGCCGCTATCGATAAAGCCGTCCTTGACCGATGCGTAATCCGCGCTTACGCCGGCCGTGTCGCGCTCGAGAATCTGGAATTGCTGACCGTGCAAATGGATGGGGTGGGCCATCGCCATCATCATGCCCATATTGCCGCCCATGCCGTGCCGCCCCATGCCCATCATCCCGCCGCGACCCATTCCGCCGTGCGCATGAAAAATTTCCAGGGTTTGCAACGTGTCGACCTGGATGCGTTCGCCGGGCTGGATGTCGTTGAACGCGTAAGGCCTATCGTTCAGCACCATGCGCATCGGGCCCTCCGAGATACCGATCGGGACGGGTTGTCGCGGATTGGCGGTATCGGTCGGCCGATAGCGTTTAATAGTAGACAATTTGTGAGGTAATGCCGGACTGTCGCCGGCCGGTCGGGCTATCCGCACTTGAAAAATCGGGTAATCGCCGCCAACCGGCAGCGCCGAGCCGTGCATGCCGCCCATCATTCGCTCGCCCATTCCGGGCAATACGCCGGAAAAAGAACGGCTGCGCATCGTTAACCGCGTTCCGACTTTCCGCCCGCTGAAATCCGCCCAGACGTCGATACGTTCGCCGGGTGCCAGCATCACGTAAGGTTTGTCGATCGGTGTTTCCAGCAAACCACCGTCGCAACCGATGACGGTGACGGGGCTAGCGTCGTCCCAAGCCAGTTTGTAGATGCGCGCCGTTGAGCCGTTGAGGACGCGGAAACGGTAAGCCCGAGCGTCGGCGTCGAGCTGAAAATCGGGGCGACCGTTGACCAGAATCCGGTCGCCGTAGAATCCCATCATTCGGTCGTGCATGTGGCTGGCGTATACCAGTTGGTTTTGCCCGTCGAAGCGGCGGTCTTGGATCACGATCGGAATTTCGTATTCGCCGTCCGGCAGTCCCAGACGGCGTTCTTCGGAGTCATTCACCAGAATGGCGCCGGCCAAGCCTTGGTAGACATGCTTGCCGGTCAAATTATGCGTGTGCGGATGATACAGGTTCATGCCCGCCCGGTTGCGCATCTCGAATTCGTAAACGTAGGTCTCGCCGGCGGCAATCTCGTAGAGCGGATGGCCGTCCATCTCGGCCGGTACGTGCAGGCCGTGCCAATGGGTGATGGTGGGGCCATGCAGCCGGTTGCGCAGATTGATGCGAATTTTTTGGCCGGTTTCGAAACGCAACAGCGGCCCCAGATAAGAATCCGGCAATTCGCTCAACGTGCCGGCGGGGCCCCTCAGCAGTTTTCCCGTGTACTTTAATACCCGCGTCGGCTGGCCGGGCAATATCGTTTGAGTCGCTTGCTGGCAGATCAAGTCGAGTTCGACGTCCGGGTGAAAGTTGGCCGAAGCCTGACGCGGCGGCGTTTTCGGCATGTCGCCCATGCCTTCCATCGCCCGCGCCAAGCCGGGCATCGCTGCCCAAGCCATCAGACCCGCACCTGCTTGCGCGAAAAAATGCCGACGCGCACGGCTGAACGTTTGAGACATATTCCCCCCTCGAACCTCGGTTATCGTTATTATCCGCCCGGCGATTCCGGCACGGCGGCCGTCCCTGGGTCGGCGCGAAACGCCGTGGCGTTCGCGGTCGAGCGCTTAGCGTCTCCGCGCTTCGCGATTAATGCGTCAGTGGCCGTTTAGCCGACGCACCGGGCGGCCGGCGATGAATTCGTCCGCCAATCAGCAACAAGGTCAGCAAAATGGCGATGCCGGCCAACAAGCGGTTGACATGCGCGCGATCAGCTATCAAGTCCTGCAATTCGCTCCACAGTTCGGCGGTCACGGCGTTGGACAGAACGTACCCGGCCACCAGCAGTACGAACCAGCCGAAACCGCGCCGCAAGGCCGCCGGACTTAAGTAGTTCGACAACCAACCGCCGAGCAAACTGCCGACCACCGCGCCGCCGGTAAAGGTCAAGGTCAACGTCAAATCCAGCTCGGCATGATTGCTGTAACCGGCCAAGCCGGCTACCGCGTTGATGACGATGATCAGCAGCGAGGTGCCGATGGCCGCGGTCATCGGCAAATCCACCAGCAACACCAGCGCGGGCACGATCAAAAAGCCGCCGCCGACACCGACCAAACCGGTCAGGCCGCCGACCAGCAAGCCGTCGAACAACAGGCGCGGGTAGGGCGTATTTAGCGGGCATAGACCGCCTGAAACGACTTCGTCGGGCCGAGGCGGCCGCTTGTTGGCGATCATCGCCAAGGCCGTTACCAATGTCACCAGCCCGAACAAGGCCATCAGCAGGTCGCCGGAGAATTGGCCGGCCAACCGGCCGCCGCCGAAGGCGCCCAGCATGCCGGCGGTACCGAAGGCCAGCGCGCTCTTCCAGCAAACATGGCCGCGCCGGGCGTGCGGAATCAAGGCCATCAGACTGGAGATGCCGACCACGACGAACGAGGTGGCGATGGCGGTTTTCGGCGCGACGTGCAGCAAGTAAACCAATACCGGCACGGTCAGAATCGAACCGCCGCCGCCCAACAGGCCCAGCAGCAACCCGATCGCAATCGCCAACGCGAAGGCCGTGATCATGGCTTAGGCTCCGGCTTCGGTCATGCCGCAGGATTGGTTGGCCGGTAAAGCTTGGTCGATGAAGCGCGGATAGGCCAGTTTCAGTTCCGCCATGATCGCGATGAATTCCTCGCGGCTACGGCCTTGGCCGATGCGCGGGTTTTTGGCCATCTCCTGCTTGATGGTCGAGACGGTGTTGCCTTGGTAGTCATGCCCCGGATACACCAGCGTGTCCGGAGCCAACGTGAATAGTTGGCCGGTGATGCTGTCGTAGAGTTGGCCGGCGTTGCCTTGTTGAAAGTCGCTCCGGCCGCTGCCGCCGATCAACAACGCATCGCCGGTGAACACCCGGTCGCTCATCACGTAGGATACGCAGCCGGCGGTATGGCCCGGCGTATGGCGGACTTCGAAGTCCAGGTCGCCGATTTGCAGTGGCACGCCGTGGGTGACCAGCAAATCGGCGCACATCGCGCCGGCGTCGCGATGCACGACGCTTTTGCTGCCCAAGGCTTCCCGCAAGCGGCCGGCGCCGGTAATGTGGTCGGCGTGGACGTGGGTTTCCATCGTGTACACCAGTTTCAGGTTCAGACTGGCGAGCAAGTCGATGTAGGCCGGCACTTCCGAGGCGACCGGGTCGATCAGACAGGCGCGGCGGGTACGTTCGCAACCGAGCAAATAGGTATAGGTGGAAGTTTCGGGTTCGAAGAGTTGGCGGAAAAGCATCGTCGTTCTCCAGGTTGGTTGAATCGGGTAGACGTTGCCAATACGTAATCAAGAGCCGTGCCAATAGCTTGCACTGAATTGTCATAGGCTAAGTAATTGATTTCACAGGCTGTCGGTAGGGAGCAAGGCGGAAATGGTTGTTTCATGATGAAACATTGAAACAATACTGATACGCTTGAAACATTTTTGAAACAACCGCTTGGAAGGCCTATGTCGTTTTCATCCGCATTGTTTAAAACTTGGCTTTACCGGGCCGGCGCCGAGCCGCTGGTCGAGGCGCTCAGCGATCTGGCCGACAGCGGTGCGGTATTCATCGTCGATGCCGACAGCCAGATACTGTTCTGGAGCAAGAGCGCCGAAAAGCTGTTCGGCATCGGCGCCGAAACCGCGCTGGGCCAACCCTGTCACACGGTGTTGCATTGCGACGGCGAAGGCGACCCTTGCAATTTGGCGGAACTGCGCATCATCAAGTCGCAGGGATTGAACGTCCACCTGCCCAATGGCGTCACGCTGCCGTGTTATCGAACCGCGCGGGCGTTTTTCGACGGCAACGGGGTGTTCGTCGGCGCGCTGGAGATCGTTCGACCGCAAACCGAATCCCAGCCGGCCAGTGCCGGCGACCACGACAGTTTCCACGGTATCCTGACCCGCGATCCTTTGATGCGGGAAGCGATTGCCATCATCCGCAACGTTGCCGAAACCGAAGTGACGGTACTGATACGCGGCGAATCGGGAACCGGCAAGGAAATCGTCGCCCACGCGCTGCATTTGGAAAGCCCTCGCCATTTCCAGCCGTTTTTGGCGATTAACTGCGCGGCGCTGACGCCCAGCTTGCTGGAGAGCGAACTGTTCGGCCACGTCAAGGGCGCGTTTACCGGCGCGGTGCGGCATCACATCGGCCTGTTCCAGCGCGCCAACGGCGGCACGCTGTTTTTGGACGAAGTCGCGGAATTGCCGCTCGAATTGCAAGCCAAGCTACTAAGGGTGTTGCAGGAGCGCAATTTCATTCCGGTTGGCGGCGACGCGGCGGTCAGCGTGGACGTGCGCATCATTGCCGCCACCCACCGCTCGCTACGGGAGGAAGTCAAGGCTGGCCGCTTTCGCGAAGATTTGATGTACCGTTTGCGGGTGGTGCCGATTTATCTGCCGCCGTTACGCGATCGCCGCCAGGATATCGGTCTGTTGCTATGGCATTTGATCGAACGCCACAACTTGCAAGGTCGGCGCCGGATCGATGCGATCGCGCCGGAAGCAATGCGCTTGCTGTTGGATTACCCTTGGCCCGGCAACGTCCGGGAATTGCAGAACGTGGTCGAATACGCCTTTGCGGTGGGGCGGGGCAGCGAAATGCGCTTGGAAGAATTGCCGCCGGAGTTCCGCGAACCGTTCGGCACGGCGGCCAAGCTCCCGCTTGCAGGTCAGACCGGGGCGCGTAGCGGCGACGAAGCCGGGCTGATCCGCGAAGCTTTGGCTCAGGGTGGCGGCAACTTAGAGCAAGCCGCCCGCTACGCCGGCATGAGCCGAGCCACCTTCTGGCGCAAGCGGCGCAAATACGGGTTGTAGCGGCGGGCCGGATTGATCGGTTCTTGCCTCAATACTTGCGGTCCACACGAGACAACACCGTCTTGGAACCGGACCGAGGATGTCTCGCGCCCACGGCCGCCAAGCGTTGTCGCGACGGTCTCGCGTTGGCGGCTCGGCGGTGCGGCAATTCAACGCATATCGAAAAATCACGAGGTTTGTTAGATTTCGCACTTTGTAGCGCTTCGGGCAATTCGAAATCCGGGGCCGATAGGAGCATCAACATGAAACATCCGATAAAAGCCGGCTTGCTGGTGCTTGTGCTCGCGCACTTGATCGTCGGCGGCGCGGCCATCCACGCGATGTTCGCCTGGATTTTCGGAGGGCACGACCCTGTCACGGTCACTGCCGCTACTTCTACCGCCGGCCAGCCGCAAGTTTTGGGTGGTGGCGAACCCGCCGGGGCGGTGCTGGCCGCCAGCCAGCCAATACCTGGCAGGTAAGCGTCCTTCGAGCTGGCGGCGGCCGGTTCGACTTTCAGTTTCAGGTCGGACATTAAGCGCCGGCGGAGTGTCCCGCGAGGTTGTTTGCGAAGCCGCCGGTAATCCTCTGCGCTGAGTAGGACCGGTTGCGGCAGCGGTACGGACATAAAAGACTCAAGCGTTCAGCGACGGGTAGAAAGGCCAGGGCTATTTTTAGGCTTTGCCGGTCTTTGCAAGTAGTGCTAGGCGTTGGCGATCCGCTTAAATCCAAGTCGCTCCGGCACGCGGCGCCGACACCGATGTTTTTAGCGAGGATAAAAATCCGCTCCCGATCCGGCGCCTGTGATAAAACCCCCGCGTTTTTCCGATACGGTTTAGCTATGTCGATGTCCGCTTTCCCTATCCTGTATAGCTTCCGCCGCTGTCCTTACGCGATGCGGGCTCGATTGGCACTGGCGGCCGCCGGCGTCGTTGTCGAGCTGCGCGAAGTCCAATTGCGTCAAAAACCGGCGGTATTGTTGGCGATTTCGCCGAAGGCCACTGTGCCGGTGCTGCTGACCGAAACCGGCGAGGTCATTGACGAAAGCCTGGACATCATGTTCTGGGCCTTGCGGCGGTCCGATCCCGAAGGTTGGCTGGCCGGCACCGACTCGGCGCGCACCTTGATCGCGCGCAACGACGGCGAGTTCAAGCACTGGCTGGACCGCTATAAGTATGCCGATCGCTATCCCGAACACAGCCAGACCGATTATCGCCGACGCGGCGAGGCGTTTTTGACGGCATTGGATGATCGTCTAAGGGGCTCGGCCTACTTGCGCGGCGACCGGTTCGGTTTGGCCGACGCCGCGATTGCGCCGTTCGTCCGCCAATTCGCGGCGGTCGACAGCGCCTGGTTCGAGGCCGCCGCTTACCCGGCGTTGCGGCGCTGGTTGAGCGAGTTTTTGGCGTCGACACGTTTCGCGGGCATTATGCACGGTTACAGCGCCTGGCAGCCGGACGCCGCGCCGGTTTGGTTCGGCGGCTTAATTTAGCGGCTCTGCAATGGGGCTTGAGTCCTTGGAAAGTGTTTCGATAACGTACGGAGATACCTTAAGTTGGAAAGGCCTCGGTTCCGGCCGAAACCTCTCTAAGAGACTTGTAACGATTCAGCATAGGTTTCTTCCGGCGCGAAAACCGTCGTTTGGTCGTTAGAGCTTTGGCGGGCGCGGCCCTATCGAGTTTTTACTTGACGACTCAATGGGCCTAACGCGCAAATACCCTACTTAGGGAGGGTTTCCGGAACACGGATTTGCGGTTATTGTGTACCCGCTGATGAATGTTGCTAGAGCGGCTGGTCAGCGTAGTCGGATTCGATCAATCGATTGTCCGAGCATTTCCAAGACAAACAGGAGTTATCATGAAACTATTACGTACCTCATTTATGACGGCCGTGCTGTTAGGCGCGGGACTGAGTGCCGCTGACGCCGCGCAACAACCGAATTATTATGAATGCGTTGGTCGCGGGGCCAGCCTAAGCCTCAGTGTCGGCAGTAAATCGGAAGTCGGCATCCTGCCGGCGACCACCGTGCTCAATCTGGAGCTGGGTAAGAAGAGTTATTCTTACCAGGATACCGATATTTCCGTGGAATCGACCTTAATTGGCGACCTGTGGGAGGTAACTTTGGGCTTTATCCCGGATGTCAGCGTGGATCACGCTTCGTTGGTCATTCCGCAAATCAATCTCGGCAATGCGCCTTACCGCTTCGCGAGCAAGCTGATTTTGACCCACGTACAGACACCATTCACCACCGAACCCCCTGTTGGCGTTGTGAATGCTTCGAAGTACATCGACCTCAACTGCACCGCGTCGGTGTTGTTCTACTAAGCGCTAAAACCCCGCCGGCGGTGTGATCCCAAACCGGCGGGGCCGATTTCGCCGTCGGCTAGCTTTGGAGCAGTATAGCGGCTGGCCGATTTGGATGAGGCCGTCGTGGTTTGTGAGCGTTGGCCGGCTCAGTTTCGCCAATCAAAATGAAGCTTCCGCTTGAAATTTATGCCATCGCTCACCATGCTGTGGATGTAGCGCCGCTTGCTGGCGAGATTCTAGTCAGTCGCCCAGCGTGCAAAGCGTAGATTGAGGTTCCCGCGGTCCGTCGCGGGAGCCTCCCCAAGCCGGAGGTCACCATGCAACATTCTCCCAATCCCCATTCAGCCGATGTATTCATCAAACGCCTGATCGCCGTTGGCGCGGTGGCGGCCGGGTTGATCCTGCTGTGGCATTGGCGGCCGGAAACACCGACCGAGCCGGCGCCGGTCAGAACCGTCGCGGCGCGCGGCGATTTGGCCGCCGACGAAAAAAGCACGATAGAACTATTCGAAAAATCCCGCGATTCGGTGGTTTACATCACCACCGCCTCGCTGGTGCGCGACGCCTGGACCCGCAACGTATTCTCGGTGCCCAAGGGCTCCGGTTCCGGTTTTATCTGGGACGAGGCCGGCCACGTGGTCACCAATTTCCACGTGATCGCCGGCGCCAACGAAGCTACCGTCAAATTGGCCGACGGCCGCGATTATAAAGCGGCGCTGGTTGGCGCCAGCCAGGTGCACGACATCGCGGTGTTGAAAATCGGTGTCGGCTTCAAACGGCCGCCGCCGGTACCGGTCGGCACCAGCAACGACCTCAAGGTCGGGCAAAAAGTGTTCGCGATCGGCAACCCGTTCGGTTTGGACTGGACCTTGACCAGCGGTATCGTCTCGGCGCTGGACCGCTCGCTGGGCGGCCAAGACGGCCCGGCGGTCGAGCACTTGATCCAGACCGATGCGGCGATCAATCCCGGCAACTCCGGCGGTCCGCTGCTGGATTCGGCCGGCCGGCTGATCGGCATCAATACCGCCATCTACAGCCCCAGCGGCGCCTCGGCCGGCATCGGTTTCGCGGTGCCGGTCGATACCGTGATGCGGGTAGTGCCGGAATTGATCAAACAGGGCAAATACATTCGTCCGGCGCTGGGTATCGAGATCGACCAGCAAATGAACGAGCGCCTGGCCGAATTGACCGGCATCGCCGGTGTCGCGGTGCTGCGGGTGCAACCCGGCTCGGCGGCCGATCAAGCCGGCTTACGGGGCGTCGAAGTTACACCGGGTGGCGTGGTGCCCGGCGACGTCATCGTCGCGATCGACGGCAAGGACGTCGATTCGCCGCAAAAGCTGTTCGCTCGCCTGGACGATCGGCAAGTCGGCGACGTGGTGAAGGTCAGGTTATTTAATAACGGCCGGACGCGCGAAGTCGAAGTGACCTTGCAACCGGGGAACTGATGCCTACCCCCCAACCAGGCGCGCGAGGCCCCCGTGCCCGGTTGCCAGCCAGCTCGCCATTCGGCGATCGGCTGGTAAGCTGACAAGACAAACCACTCGTGTGACCAACCATGACCGCAAGCAAGCCGCCCAGACTCAATCCGCGCAAACTGCTGCTCAGCAAATGGACCGCCGTGGCGCCGCGGCGTAAAGAAAAACACTTCATCGTCAGCGAAGTGCTATGGCCGGACGACCCGGCGGCGCCATTGGAATTGATTGAATTGGAAGCCGTGCATAGCCGGCGCAGGCAACGGCTGCCGTGGCGGGCTTTGCTGGATACGGACACGTGGCGGCAGGGCTGGCATTGAGGGGCTGTCGATGAATGGGTTGGCGCGGTTTTCCGACCAAGCCAATCGGTCCGCCCCTTCGACTCCGCTCCCTTCGACTCCGCTC
>NZ_LUUK01000025.1 GCF_001644025.1 Methylomonas koyamae | reverse complement strand
CACCAATCGGAATCTGCCGCTCGCCGGCAAGGCAAGCTCGAACGGATCGAAAATTTGCACCAATACGATGTCGCAGTGGCGAGCCAGATAAGCCAAATGATTTTCGGCGGCGGCGTTCAGTCCGCGAAAATCGCTGAGGATATAGACCCGACTGCCGGGGCGGGCGTGGTGCAGCAAACGCGCCAAAGGCTGGTCCAAACCGGTCACCGGGTCGCCGGCAAAATCCGGCCGAACCAGCGCGTTCAGGAAACGCAACACAGCGGCCTTGCCGTTTTGCGGCTTGAATTCCTGGCAGCCGTGTTCGGCGAAAATCTGCCCGCCGATCCGGTCGCCCTGATGCCAGGCGGCCCAAGCCAGCAGCGCCGCCAGTCGGGCGGCCTGCACCGCCTTGAATACGCCTCGGGTCGCGAATTGCATGCTGGCGCGATAATCGACGGCAATAAACATCGGCCGCTCGCGCTCTTCGCGATAGATTTTGCTGTGCGGTTTGTCGGTGCGGGCGGTCACCCGCCAATCGATGCGGCGCACGTCGTCGCCGGGTTGGTACAAACGGGTTTCATCGAAGGCCATGCCGCGCCCCTTGAAGCGCGACAGATAATGTCCGCCCTGGCTGGCGCGAATCGTGCCGCTGCCCAGTTTCAACGCGGCGGCCGGTTTGGCCAAATCGAGCAGCGTCTTTAAGTCGACCGCGATGCGTTCGTTGCCGGCGATTTGGAACTGGTTCATCAGGGTACCGCGATACGGGCGATCAACTCTTTGATGACGTGGTCCGGACTGATGCCTTCCGCTTCCGCTTCGTAGGACAGAATCAAACGATGGCGCAGCACGTCGTAGGCCAGGTCCTGGATGTCGCCGGGATCGACGAAATCGCGCTGTTGCAGCCAGGCCTTGGCCCGGGCGCACCGGTCCAACGCGATGCTGGCGCGCGGGCTGGCGCCGTATTGTATCCAGCCGGCCAAGTCCTGGCCGTACGCGCCCGGATTGCGGGTTGCCAGCACGATTTGCAGCAAATACTGCTCCAGACTTTCAGCCATGTACAAATCCAGCACCTCGGCGCGCGCCGCGAACAAAGTTTGTTGGCCGACCTTGGTCGGCGCCGCGGTCTTGTGCGCCAGCTCGCCGCGCGCCTCGGCTCGGGCCAGGTGCAGAATCGCCTGCTCGTGACTCGGGCTGGGATAATCGATTTTGACGTGCAGCAGGAAACGGTCGAGCTGGGCTTCCGGCAACGGGTAGGTGCCTTCTTGTTCGATCGGGTTTTGGGTGGCCATCACCATGAACAAGGGCGGTAGCGGGTATGTGGCCTTGCCGACCGTGATCTGGCGTTCCGCCATCGCTTCCAAAAGCGCCGCCTGCACCTTGGCCGGCGCCCGATTGATTTCGTCTGCCAATATCAGGTTGTGAAACAGCGGACCTTTTTGAAATTCGAAGCTACCTTGTTGCGGACGGTAAATTTCGGTGCCGGTCAAATCGGCCGGCAGCAGGTCTGGCGTGAATTGCACCCGATGGAAATCGGCTTCCAGACCCTGACCCAACACATTGATGGCACGGGTTTTAGCCAATCCCGGCGCGCCCTCGACCAGCAAGTGGCCGTCGGCCAGCAGCGCGATCAGCATCCGCTCCACCAGAACGGCCTGGCCGATGATTTGGGTGTTGATGTGGGCTTGCAGTTGTTGGAGGGCGGCTTGGCTGGTACTGAGACTGGTCTCGGTCATGTCGAATAAAATCCTGGTTTAAAGCAAGGTTGTGACAGATGGCGGCCCGGAAAGTTTAATTGCGCCGCTGTTGGTCTTTCCATTCCCGATGGGCGATCATGATGTCGACGACTTGGCGGGGATCGTCGGTGATCGTGATCAACGACAGGTCCTCCTCGGAAATCGTACCGTATTCCAGCATCTTGCATTTCATCCAATCCACCAATCCGTTCCAGAAATCGCCGCCGAACAAGACCAGCGGCAACGGATAGATCTTGTGAGTTTGCATCAGCGTCAACGCTTCGAAGAACTCGTCCAACGTACCGAAACCGCCGGGCATGCACACGTAACCCATCGAATAGCGGACGAACATGACCTTGCGGACGAAAAAATAGCGAAAATTCAGCGACAGGCTTTGGTAGGGGTTGGGCTTTTGCTCCATCGGCAACTCGATGTTCAGACCGATGGAAGTCTGGCCCTGGGCCAGCGCACCCTTGTTGGCGGCTTCCATGATGCCCGGCCCGCCGCCGCTGATGATCGCGAAACCCTGTTGGCTGAGCAGCTCGGCCAATTCGACGGTCTTTTGGTAATAAAAGTGTTCCGGCTCCAGCCGCGCCGAGCCGAAAATGGAAACCGCGTCGCACAGATCCGACAGTTCGTCGAAGCCTTCGGTGAATTCGCTAATGATCCGGAAAATGCGCCAAGACTGATCGCCTTTCAAGTCGTCGATGATGCTCGGCGAGCTATTCCTGTTTTTGATACAAACCATGGGTATTTCCTGAAAGATGCCGCGTGGCGGCGCAAAATGGGGTTAGCGGAGGCGAGCTAGCATCATCCGGGTGGCAATCGATACGCCAATCTACCGCCGAGCAGGGTGTGCGTGACCCGGCCGGTCAAGGTTTGTCCCCAATAGGGCGTATTGCAACCGGCGCTCAGCCATTGGCCACGTTCGACCCGCCAAAGGTACTCGGGATCGAACACGCAAACGTCGGCGGGGCGCCCCGGCGTCAGCGAGCCGGCGTTCAGGCTCAATATACCCGCCGGCTTCTCGGTGAGACTGGCGATGGCGCGCGCCAGACTCAAGCCATGTTGGCGGGCGTAGGCCAAGGTCAACGGCAGCAGCGTCTCCAACGCGGCGACGCCGGGCTCGGTTTCCGGAAACGCGCCGAGTTTGGCGTCCAGGTCGTGGGGCTGATGGTCGGAACAAATCGCGTCTAGCGTACCGTTGGCGAGACCGTCGCGCAGATATTGGCGGTCGATATCGTTGCGTAGCGGCGGAATCACGTGGTAATTGCTGTCGAACGGCGTAATGTCGTTCTCAGTTAGGTGCAGTTGGTGTACCGCGACGTCGGCGGTGACGTTCAGCCCGTATTTTTTCGCCTGCTGAATTTTAATCACCGACTGTCGGCAGCTGATTTGACTGATATGCACGCGGCAACCGGTCAGCTCGGCGAGTTCCAGGCACTGGGCCAACGCAATCGACTCGGCCGCTTCCGGAATGCCCGGCAGACCGTAACGGCTGGCGACCGCGCCTTCATGGGCACATCCCTTGCCGCTCAGCGAGGCTTCGTTGGCGCGATACATCAACAACAGACCGTGACTGCCGGCGTATTCCATGGCCCGGCGCAGGATCAACAGGTTGGCGAGCGGCGCGCTGGCGTTGCCGACCGCGATGCAGCCGGCCTGTTTCAGTGCGAACATCGTGCTCAGCTCGCTGCCCGCCAGGCGTTGCGTCAAGGCGGCGACCGGGTGGATTTGCGGGTATTCGGCTTTTTCGGCCTTGTCCTTGATGAATTCGACGACGGCCGGCGTATCGATGACCGGTTGGGTATCCGGCGGCAGGCACAACGAGGTGACGCCGGCGGCCAGCGCGGCGCGCGATTCGCCGAGGATATTGCCTTTTTGGGTTTGGCCCGGCTCGCGCAGCCGCACGCTCATATCGACGAAGCCGGGACAAACGATTTGGTTGGCGGCGTCGATGATTTGATCCGCACTGAAGTCGTCGCCGACTAAACCGACGATTTTACCGTCGGCGATCGCCAGATCGGCTTGGGCGTCGATCCGGTTGGCCGGGTCGATCACCCGGCCGTTCTTGATCAATATTTTGCTCACGCCGTTCCTCCCTGACCGGACATCGTCATCGACATAATCGCCATTCTCACCGAAATACCGTTACTAACCTGTTGCAGAATCACCGACTGGGGACCGTCGGCGACGCTGGAGGCGATCTCCACGCCACGATTGATCGGGCCGGGATGCATGACGACGGCATCCGGCTTGGCGCGTTGCAGCCTGGCTTCGGTCAGGCCGAAGCAACGGAAAAATTCGCTTTCGCTCGGCAAAAAGGCCGAATTCATCCGCTCTTTTTGCAATCTGAGCATGATGACCACATCGACATCGTCCAAGCCCTCATCCATGTCATGCACGGCGACGACGCCCATGCTGGCGACCTGAGCCGGCAACAAGGTTTTTGGGGCGATGACCCTGACTTCGGCAACACCCAAGGTATTCAGCGCGACGATTTGCGAGCGGGCTACCCGCGAATGCAAAATGTCGCCGACGATGGCGACCTTCAGTCCTTCGAAACGCTGTTTATATTGGCGGATCGTGTACATATCCAGCATCGCCTGGGTCGGATGGGCATGTTGACCGTCGCCGGCATTAATCACGCTGATATGCGGCGCGACATGCTGCGCGATGAAATGCGCGGCGCCGCTCAATGCGTGACGGACCACGAACATGTCGACGTGCATCGCTTCCAGGTTATGTATCGTGTCCAGCAGGCTTTCGCCCTTGGCCGTTGACGAAGTGGCGATGTTCATATTCATCACGTCGGCCGACAGCCGGGCGGCGGCCAGTTCGAACGTGGCGCGGGTACGAGTGCTGTTTTCGAAAAACAGATTGACGATGGTTTTGCCGCGTAGCAGCGGCACTTTTTTGACTTGATGCTCCGACATGCCGGCGAAGGATTCGGCGGTGTCGAGGATCTCGGTCAACAGTTCGCGGCTCAGACCTTCAATGGATAGAAAATGCTTGAGCTTACCCTGCTCGTTGAGCTGCAAATGCTTGGTCATGCAGGTACTCCGCTAGGGGTTTGAATTTCGATGCCCAAGGGTTCCGGGCCGGTCAGTTTGATGCGCTGATTGCCGGACAAATCGATGCGGATGCCCCTGCAATCCGGTTGCAGCGGTATCTGCCGACCGTCGCGTTCTATCAACACTGCCAACACCACTTGGTTGGGCCGGCCGTAGTCGAAAATTTCGTTCAGCGCGGCCCGCGCGGTGCGACCGGTATAGAACACGTCGTCGATCAAAATAATGTCGCGGCCTTCCAGATGCGGCGGCAATTGGCTGGTTTTGATCTTGGGATGCATGCCGATTTGCGAAAAATCGTCTCGGTAAAAGGTGATGTCCAACAAGCCCAACGGCTCGCTGCCACCCAAGCGGCGATGCATGTGATTGGCGACCCAGGCGCCGCCGCTATGAATCCCGATCAGCAGCGGGTTGTGCAGCTTGCGTTCGGCGATTTGCTGGCGTATCGCCAACTCCAGCGCGTCGAGTAATACATCAATGTTTAAAGTAGCGGTTGACATGGCGGTTGGCGGTTGGATTGTAATTATTATAGGAAAAACCAGCGAAGAAAAAACCGGGCCGAAGCGGCCTCGACTAGCGGTCGAACCAGCTCTGCAGAATGATTTGAGCGGCCAATTGGTCCTGCACGGCCCATAGTTTAGCAGCGCTGACATGCAGATCGTCGTACAGCATTTGCTTGGCGGCGAACGTGGTCAGGGTTTCGTCGATCTGATGCACCGGCAGTTGGTAGCGGCCGTGCAATTGCCGGCAAAATTTCCGCATACGGGGGGTGATGACGTTGTCGCTGCCGTCTTGTTGCCGGGAAATGCCGACCACCAGGCCGACCGGTTGCCATTCGACAATCAATTTGCCGATGGCTTGCCAGTCCGGCACTTGCTGAATCGAGCGCAACGTGGCCAGCGGACTGGCGATGCCGGTGTCGGCATGGCCGACCGAGACGCCGATTTTCTTGTTGCCGAAATCGAAACCCAGATACGTGTCGCTACTCAGTTTGGCGGCCAAGGGGTCGCGGTTAACCATGGCCGGCCGGCGTGGTCAGGCGATTGATGTCGATGCCAAGTTGGCTGGCGGCGGCATTCCAGCGCTGGCTGATCGGCGTGTGATACAGGATCGTTTCGCCGGACGGGGTATTCAGCCAAGCGTTTTCGACGATCTCTTTTTCCAGTTGGCCGCTACCCCAGCCGGCGTAACCGAGAGCGATCAGATAATCCCTAGGCCCCTTGCCCTTGGCAATGGCTTCGAGGATGTCGCGCGAGCTGGTCAACGTAATGTTTTCAGCGGTCGGAATGCTGGAATCCCAGTGCTGTTCGCAAAAACCGTGGATGACGAAGCCGCGTTCCTGCTGCACCGGTCCGCCGGCGAACACCGGCGTTTCCAGCACGTCGTTCAGGTCGCAATCGATGCCCATTTGTTCGAAGATGTCGCGCAATTTCATACCGGTCGGTCGATTGATGACGATACCCAGCGCGCCTTCGTCGTTATGCTGGCATAGGTAGGTCACGGTATGAAAAAAGTGCGGATCGGCCAAACTGGGCATGGCGATCAGAAATTGGTTATTCAGATAAGTCGCGTCTGTCATGGGAATACTGTTGGGCTAGCGGGCGGTCATCCCGGTTTCGTCTGAAAATTTCCAGACTCTGGTTATTACCAAAACGTTCACTTCGCGCATCAATTCCTCGGGCAATTCGGCAAACGGCGCGCTCATCTTGACAATCCGCTTGGCGGCGTCGTCCAAGGCCGGGTTGCCGGAAGACCGGACGATGCGCATGCTGTAAATACTGCCGTCGGCGTTGATGCCGACATCCATGGTCAGCATTTGCTGGGAGCCGGCTTTACGCGCAGCCTCAGGATAATTCAGATTGCCGGTACGCTCAACCTTGTCCTCCCAATCCTTGACGTATTGCGCCGCCAAATATTTATGCGTGCTGATGGCGTTGACGGACTTGATCTTGGTGTTTTCGGCGCTGAGCTGGCTGGCCCGGATGCGTTCGCCAAGTTGGGCGATCTGCTGTTGCAAGGCTTCGGCCGACAATTTCGGTTTGTCTTCGAGCGGCTCGGCCACCTGTTCCGGTTCGACCGGCTGCTCGGGGCGCGATTCGACCTTGACCGGCGCTTGCGCCTGGGTCAGGACTTTTTGCACGACGGGTTTGGGAGACGGTGCCGCCGGCACGGGCGCGGCTTTAGGCCGCGGCTGACTTTCGGTTTGTTCCGCTCTCGGTAGAGTTTGCGGAATCGTCGCCGGCTTACGGGTTTCGCGGCCTGCGCCTATTTGGTGATCGGCGGCCAAGTATTTGGCTTCCTTGGGGGCCTGCTTGGCCGGCGCGTGCGAGACCGTGATTTCGATCGATTTGTCGGCCTTGGGCGGATGCGGCGCGGTGAAATTGACGCCGAGCAGGACCGCGACATGAATGATCGCCGCGACGAATAGCGCGGTGAGCAGCGTGTCGCTTTGCGATAACGGCGTTGGCGTCAATGGCGGTGCGGACATTTCAGGCGGATACCTTGGCGGCGATATGGTCCATCAACTGGGCGCTGATGTTGATGCCGAATTGCTTGTCCAATTCCTGAACGCAGGTCGGGCTGGTAACGTTGACTTCGGTCAGATAGTCGCCGATCACGTCCAGACCGACAAAAATCAGACCTTTTTCGCGCAACACCGGGCCGACTTGCTCGGCGATCCAGCGATCCCTGGCGCTCAATTCGCGTCCTTCGCCGCGGCCGCCGGCCGCCAGATTGCCCCGGCTTTCGCCGCTGGCCGGGATGCGGGCCAAGCAATAAGGCACCGGCTCGCCGTTGACCATCAAGATGCGTTTGTCGCCGTCCCTGACTTCCGGCAGGTATTTTTGCGCCATGATGAAGCGGCTGCCGTGGTCGGTCATCGTTTCCAGAATCACGCTCAGGTTGGGATCGCCTTCGCGGACGTAGAAAATCGACGCGCCGCCCATGCCGTCCAGCGGCTTCAGAATGATTTCGCGGTGCTCCGCCAGGAATTCGCGAATGCGTTGCCGTTCGCGAGCCACCAAGGTGTCGGTGCAGCATTGCGGGAACCAGGCCGTGTACATTTTTTCGTTGGCGTCGCGTAGCGATTGCGGCTTATTGACCACGTAAACGCCCTGACGCTCGGCCTGTTCCAGCATGTAGGTCGCGTAGATGTATTCCTGATTGAACGGCGGGTCCTTGCGCATGATAATCGCATCGAGATCGGCCAATTCAATGCGTTGTTCGCCGGTAAACTCAAACCATCCGTTCGGATTGCGTTCCACCCTCAGCAGCCGGCTGCGGGCATAAGCATGGCCGTTGCTGAGGTAAAGATCGGCGAGCTCCAGATAATGCAATTCCCAGCCTCGCGCCTGGGCCTCCAACAGCATGGCGAAACTGGTGTCTTTCTTGATGTTGATTTGGTCTATGGGGTCCATGACCATGCCGAGTTTGATAGCCATTGTTGTCCTTTCGCGGGGAAAACCGGAGAAAATAAGTCCGATTCTATCAAATTTATTTTCCGCGCTGTGGTTTACCGGCTTAAGTTTTTTTGATATAAAGCGCGGCTATTTTGAATTAAAAGCTCGCACTGAGGTAGTCATGTCCAGAGTATGCCAAGTAACAGGTAAAAACCCGCTGAGCGGCAATAACGTGTCGCACGCAATGAACCACACCAAAAGACGTTTTCTGCCCAATCTGCATTACCACAGATTTTGGGTCGAGAGCGAAAACCGTTGGGTCCGCTTGAGAGTGTCGCCGAAAGGCATGCGCATCATCGATAAAAACGGCATAGACTCAGTGTTGGCCGACATCCGCAAACGCGGCGAAAAAGTTTAAGGAGACTGACCATGCGCGACAAAATCAAATTGGTATCCAGCGAAGGCACCGGCCATTTCTATACCACCACCAAAAACAAAAAAACCATGCCCGAAAAAATGGAGATCAAAAAATACGATCCCGTCGTTCGCAAGCATGTGATGTACAAAGAAGCCAAAATCAAATAAAGGCTTTCCGTCCGCTGGATTGGGCCGGATGCCATCGCATCGCCGGCCCGGCTAGCGCGGTTTTTTCAATTCGGCCAGTTCGGCCTTCAACGCTTCAGTGTATTTGGCGAGTGCCAGATACTTCATCTCCAAAGCCTTTTTCTCGGCATCCAAAATATTGTATTTGGTCTTCAGTTGCTGCAACAAGCGGCGCATGCGGACCGTATCGTCTTGCAGCGACGACGATTCGGCAAACGATGCCTGGGTCGTCGCCGGCAAACTGCTGACCGGTTGCGGTTCGCTACCGGTGGTGTCGATGAAGTTACTGGTTTCGACGCCGTCGTCGATCGGAAACGACGAGGCCGTTTTCAATTGACCGGGATCGATCTGGTCTAAACCGCCGTTCAGGATCAAAGCGTTGAATTTGTGCCGGAGCAGGATGAACGCGGCGGTGGCGCTCATGCGGCCGCTTTGGCAAACCACCACGATGGGGTGTTGACGATTCAAGGTCTTGATCTGCATCCGCAACGAGTAAAACGGCACGTTGATACTGAGCGGCAAATGACCTCGGCGATATTCGTCCGGCTCGCGCACGTCGATCAAATCGGCGCCCTTGGCCACCAGATCCTGCATCTCGTAATAATCGACGTACTTCAACGTGGGCGTCTTGATCAGCGTGATGAAGGCTTCCTTGGCCAGGCGCAACAACGACACCTCGGTCAGCGCGGTGATCGAAACGTTACGAGGCTCGCCGGAAATCAGCGCATCCTCGCCGAAGGTATCCTGATTGCCCAACTGCGCCAATTTAATGTCCTTGGCGTTGGGCGCCGGCTTGCGGCTGACCAGACATTGGCCTTTCTTGACGATGTAGTAATAGTCGCCGACATCGCCTTGCCTGACAATGACGTCGCCGGGATTGAAGCGGACCTCCTGCAAACCCATCAAAATTTTTTGCAAATTGGCGGGAGGCAACGCGCGAAATACCGGGGACTTCAACAACGTCGTCATCCAATCGTCGTTTTCCTCGACATCGTCAACTATCATATAACTCTCGGTTTCTTCGTACGGCGGCTCTTGCGCGGCCCTGATCATATCAGCACTCAAGCGTAAAAATCGAATCCTGCTATCCGCGAGCGCATTGACTTTTCGTGGGATCTGGTGCGCCAGCGCGAAGCGGGCCGACGTGCCGCCGGCCTTGATGGTTTCTATCGTCAACTCGTCAGTCTGCAGTGTGACGCTGCCGTCGATCAAATAAATCAGATCGTTACGATCCTCGCCGTAGCGAAACAAATAATCGCCCACTTCGGCCTGTTCGATCTCGACCAGCCCGCACAACTCCTCGAACTTGTTGAACGGCAGCGTCGACAGCGGTATCAGTTGCCGGATGACCCGGCCTTCGGCGGAATGGATATCGACAGCCACGGGTCAGTTGCGGATAAAAAGTGGTGGGATTGCGTCGGATGCACTTGAATTATGATAGAACATTATTACTTATAGGCTTGTAGAAACATTTCGTCATCCAGCTTGTCCATGCTGGCATTTTTAACCGCCTAAAACCCGAAACCATGATGAAGATTACCCGATTGTTACTGATTATAGCGATAGGTCTCCAAAGCACCGGGGGCATGGCCGCGCTGCCTGGCCAAGTGGATGGCAGTCCGCTGCCGTCGTTGGCGCCGATGCTGGAACAAAGCATGCCCGCCGTGGTGAACATTTCCACCTCCACCAATGTGCGGATGCAGGAAAATCCGTTGATGAACGATCCGGTGTTTCGGCGCTTCTTCAACATACCTAACAATCCGCGCCAGCAACAAAAAAACAGTCTCGGTTCCGGCGTCATCGTCGATAAGGATCAAGGTTACGTGCTGACCAATAACCACGTCATCGACAAGGCCGACAAGATCACCGTGACCTTGGCGGACGGCCGGCAATTGAACGCCAAACTGCTCGGCGCCGATCCGGAAGCCGACGTGGCGGTTATTCAAATTCCGGCCGACAATCTGACCGCGTTGAAAGTCGCCGACTCCGGCCAACTCAAGGTCGGCGACTTCGTCGTGGCGATCGGCAACCCGTTCGGCCTCGGCCAAACCGTGACCTCCGGCATCGTCAGCGCCTTGGGCCGCTCCAATTTGGGTATCGAAGGTTACGAAGATTTCATTCAAACCGACGCCTCGATCAACCCCGGCAACTCCGGTGGCGCGCTAGTCAATCTGCGCGGCGAATTCGTCGGCATGAACACCGCGATTCTGGCGCCCAGCGGCGGTAACGTCGGTATCGGTTTCGCGATTCCGTCCAATATGGCGATGCGCCTGATGGAGTCGTTGGTTCAGCACGGCGAAGTCCGCCGCGGCCTGCTCGGCGTGACCACTCAGGATTTGACGCCGGATCTGATCAAGGCCTTTTCGTTGAAAAGCCAGCACGGCGCCGTGGTCAGCCGGGTCGAAGCCGGTTCGCCAGCCGAGAAAGCCGGCCTGGAACCCGGCGACATCATCGTCGGCATCAACGGTCAGGACGTCAAGGGCGGCAGTGCCCAAATCCGCAATGCCGTCGGCTTGCTGCAAATCGGCGATACCGCCAATCTGGACGTCGTGCGCGGCGAAGAGCGGATGAATCTGCAAGCCACGATAGGCAAACCCAAGCGTCCGCAATTGGCCGGCGACAAACTGCACCCCACGCTGAGCGGCGCGGCGCTGGGCGTGACGCCCAAGGATCAGGTCGAAGGCGTGTTGATCGAGAAGGTCGAGCAAAACTCCAAGGCCTGGAAAACCGGCTTACGCCCCGGCGACATCATTGTCACCGCCAACCGCTACCGGGTGCGCAATCTCGATGAAATAAAACAGGTGGTTAATCCGAATGCCCCGCTGCTGGTCAATCTGCAACGCGGCGGAGAAGCGTTTTTCGTAGTACTGCAATAAATTGAAAAAAGCCGGGGTAAACTGGATTGCCCCGGCTTTCATCGAGCTACTTCGCACTATTCGGAAAATAGAACGACACGATTAACGTAATTAACGGCAAAGCACCGATCTTTATCAGCTCAAAAATATCCGCCAACGCTTTGTTGTCGGGATAACTGGCGTATCCAACGAATACCCCAATACAAATCGCCGCCATGCCCATTAACACCTGGCGGGCCAATTTTAGCCTATCGCTCTCGTCGAGTCCGACTTGGCTATCGCTCCGAAAAGCATCGTTGATATCAACGTCCCGGGATTGCGGCTTTTCAGCCATCAGACCCCCACAATTCTGCCGATGGCTTGCAATTCATGACTGTCGGCATTTTCGCGCACGATACCCAATGAATTGCCCTTGGATTTCTCCTGCTCGGCAACAGCCAGCAACGCGAAAGCCCGGCGCATGGCTTCGGCTTTGCTGATGCCTTCCTTGCGCGAAATTTCGGTGAGTTTTTGGTCGATCTCGGCGGAAAGATCTATCGTAAAGCGTGGCATGTCAATGCTCCTAAAAGTGAAAGCGTCGGCAGAAAAGGTTACTGCGAAATTACTGCAAATACAATGCAAATCAACCCAGCATCGCCTTCAAATTGGCCAAATTGGCCTTGCCGCGCTGCTTGACTTCCTCCGGGGCCAACTGTTTCTTGTTGGCCCACTCCAAATCCTCCTCCGGCAATTCCGCCAAAAACCGGCTGGGTTCGCATTCGCTCATTTCGCCGTAGCGCTTGCGATGGGTGCAATAGCTGAAGGTCAGCGTGCGTTGGGCGCGGGTGATACCCACATAGGCCAGTCGGCGTTCTTCCTCTATGTTGTCGGTCTCGATGCTGTTTTGATGCGGCAGCAGGTTTTCCTCCATGCCGATCATGAACACGTGCGGGAACTCCAAGCCCTTGGCGGCATGCAGCGTCATCAGGCTGACTTGGTCGCCGGCCTGCTCTTCCTGGTTGCGGTCGAGAATGTCCAGCAGCATCACCTTGGCGATGACTTCGGCCAACGACTTGCCGGCGCCCGCCGCATGCGTTGCGCTAGCTCCGGCATCGCCATCGTCGCTAGACCCGTCTTTTACGGCGATGCGCTCCAGCCATTCGACCAGTTCCAGCACGTTCTTCATCCGCCGCTCGGCCGCCGCCGGCGTCTTGCTGTTTTCCTGCAACCAGGATGGGTAGTGGATTTGGTCGATCAGGCGATGGATGGTCTTGAAGGTATCGCCGGTTTCGACCTCGCGGGCAGTGTCGGTAATCAGCTCGCAAAACTTGTGCAAACGTTGCGTCGATTTTTCCGAGATGCGCTGTTGCAAGCCGAACTCGCTGCAGGCGTCGAACAGACTGATATGGCGTTCGTTGGCGTAAGCGCCGAGTTTTTCCAGCGTGGTCGGGCCGATCTCGCGGCGTGGGGTGTTGATCACCCGCAAAAATGCCGCGTCGTCGCCGGGATTGACCAACAAGCGCAGATAGGCCAACACGTCCTTGATCTCGGCGTGGGAGAAAAACGACGCGCTGCCGCTGATGAAGTAGGGCACGTTGTTCTCGCGCAATTCCTTCTCGAACAAGCGCGATTGATGATTGCCGCGATACAGAATTGCGTAATCGCCGTACGAGCCGCCGGTCTTGAAGCGGTGGTGGACGATTTCGGCGACGATCTGCTTGGCCTCGGCAATGTCGTTTTTATGGCTCAGCACCCGCAGCGGGTCGCCGAAACCCAGCTCACTCCATAATTTCTTTTCGAAGGTATGCGGATTGTTCGCAATCAGGTGGTTGGCGACTTTCAAGATCCGCCCCGCCGAGCGGTAATTCTGCTCCAGCTTAATCACTTGCAAGCGGCCGAAATCCTTTTGTAACTGACTGAGATTTTCCGGCTGGGCGCCGCGCCAGGCGTAAATCGACTGGTCGTCGTCGCCGACCACGGTAAAACGGCCCAGATTGCCCGCCAACAGTTTCACCAACTGATACTGAGTGATGTTGGTATCCTGGTACTCGTCCACCAGCAAATAGCGAATCCGGTTCTGCCATTTTTCCAACACCGGCGCATGCTGTTGAAACAGCAACACCGGCAACAGGATCAAGTCGTCGAAATCCACCGCGTTGTAGGCTTTCAGGCTGCGGGTGTAGGCCTCGTACAGCCTGGCCGGCGCGTGCAGCGCCGCGTCCGGCAAATGCAAAGCCTGCTTGGGGGTGACGAAGGCATTCTTCCACTGGCCGATCTGCCAGTTGTATTGATCGATCTGATCCTCTTCGCAATCCTTGATGCCGTGGCTGACCAGATTTTTCAACAAGCTCAGCCGGTCTTGCTCGTCGAACAGACTGATACTGGATTTGTACTCCAGCGTCTTGTATTCGGCGCGCAGTATGTCCAAACCCAGCGAATGAAAAGTCGAGACTCTCAAGCCTCGGCTTTGCTTGTCGTCCAGCAACTTGGAGACCCGGCTTTTCATCTCCCGCGCCGCCTTGTTGGTGAAGGTTACGGCCGCGATATGCCGGGCCGGGGTGCCTTGCCGCACCAGATAGGCGATTTTCTCGGTAATCACTCGCGTCTTGCCGCTGCCGGCGCCAGCCAACACCAGCAGCGGATGATCGATGGTTTTGACGGCGGCGAGTTGTTGCGGATTGAGTTTGGGGGACACGGACGGCAAATACAGCGAAGCAACGAAGCGCTTATTATCTCAGGCCGGGGTGGTTTGTGCCGAGCGCATTTAGGTCGCGGCATTACAAGAAATCCCTGTAAAAAGGAAAGTAGGAAGTTGCTTGCTATTTTAGTTTTTCCGTAGAATTGTAAGGCTATCGAGCTTCCCGCCATTTGCAACACCGTCATTTGGTCTGCTCCCTTAATTGCGATGATTTGTCGAGGTGATTCATGTCCGCCGTGGTTAAACAAACCCGCTACACCGCCGAAGAATACTTAAGCCTGGAACGCAGCGCCGCGATTAAAAGCGAATTCCACGACGGGCAAATCCAAGCCATGAACGGTGCCAGCCGCGAGCATAATTTGATAACCATCAATATTGCTGGCGAGTTACGAAGACAACTGAAAAACCGCCCCTGCGAAGCCTACGTCAACGACATGCGGGTCAAGGCCGCCAAGGCCCGCAGCTATCATTACCCGGACATCGCCGTGGTTTGCGGCAAACCGGAGTTCGAAGACACCCAGTTGGATACCTTGCTCAATCCCACGCTGCTGATCGAAGTGTTGTCACCGTCCACCGAGGCCTACGACCGCGGTGCAAAGTTTGCCCATTATCGAAAAATCGCCAGTTTGCGCGAATATCTGCTGGTCACCCAGGATCAGCCCGGCATCGAGCGCTATCTGCGCCAAGGCGAAGTCTGGATAATGAGCGAGTCGCTGGGATTGGACGCGAACGTGCCCCTTGAAAGCATCGACTGCCAACTCAGCTTGCGCGAGGTTTACGACAAGGTATGCGAGGACGGCGAAAATCAGGTGGGTTAAGCTAGTCGTGTTTCAGCAGCGGTGCTAGCGCCATCGGTTACTATCATGCGGAGAAACGCCTGTCGGCTTACGCGGGTTTTGCAAGACATGGCGCCGATGAATTTCTGCTGGCTTGTTGCTCGGTTTGGTGCTTATTTAATTAAATCCAGCGGACTGGTCACGCCTTTACCGCCTTTGTTCAGTACATGGGTGTATATCATGGTCGTGGGTAACTATTCAGAGGCCGTTTGGGGGGAAGGTGGTTACCAATGGCGTCAAGTTAAGCGGTTACAGTCAATGTAAGCCGCTGGCTGAGCGGAGCCGAAGCCAGCGATTTCGCTTCGACTCCGCTCAGCGAACGGCATAGCTGACATCAAGGTATTCACCCCCCCGCTCCGTCGGGAGAGGGCGTTTTTACTTCGCGCTGAATAGTTACGGTTGTGGAGACATCGCTGTGGCCGAGCAACTCCTGCACGGTACGAATGTCGTAGCCGGCTTGCAATATATGGGTCGCGAAAGAATGGCGCAGAGTATGCGGCGAAGTCGGCTTGACGACGCCCGCCGCCGCGGCCGCTTTTTTGACATAGCGCTGCACCTGCTTTTCATCGACATGGTGGCGGCGTTCGACTTTGGAACGCGGATCGACGGAATAATTTGCCGCTGCAAACACGTATTGCCAGCCCCATTCCCTTGCCGCGTTGGGATATTTGACCGCCAGCGCGTCGGGCAACCAGACATCGACTTTCCCCAAGCGCAAATCCTCGTCGTGCCAAGACTTGCGCAGCGTCAGTTGTGTCCGCATCGGCTCCAACAAACTATCCGGCAACATCGTTACGCGGTCTTTGCCGCCCTTGCCGTCGCGAACCACAATCTCCTTACGGGATAACTCCACATCCTTGACCCGCAAACGCACCGCTTCCATCAATCGCATGCCGGTGCCGTAAAGCAAGCGAATGAGGAGGCCTATCGGCGGCGGCGCTGATTCCGCGTGTTTGAGCAGTTGCCGCACTTCGGCCGTCGTCAACACCACCGGCAATCCGCGCGGCTTTTTCGAGCGCTCGAAGCCGTCCAACCAAGGCAATTGCACCGCCAGCACGTCGCGATACAAAAACAGAATGGCCGACAAAGCCTGATTTTGCGTGGAGCTGGAGCCATGCCGCTCGGTTGCCAGATAGGTCAAGAACCGTTCGACTTCGGCCGCTCACATCTTCGTCGGATGACGCTTGGCGTTAAACAAAATAAATTGCTTAATCCAGGACACGTAGGTATCCTCGGTACTCAGGCTGTAATGCTTGAAACGAATTTTATCGCGTACCTGATCCAGTCGTTTTTTTGGCGGTGCCGATGTCGTATTTGTTTCCATAACATGTCCCGTTTGCCCGAGCGAATTCTTTCACAAACAATAACTTGCCATCATGGAAAAAGGATTATACGACATAATGCCCTGGATTATAGGACAAGCGATGTCGTATACATTACGTTAGGCTAAATATGACTACAAAACTAATTGCAGATATTATTGACCATGCCATTTCAATTGTTGGTGGTGCCATGGCATTGCTGATCGGCTATCGTCTAATAGGTCCAAAACCCGGCATCAACCCTAAATTTGATGCATTCCATGGCAAATGGGGAAAGCATTTAAAATGGCTTGGGCCAGTTGTTATCTTATTTGCATTTCTCCAGATGGGTCTTGCTATTTATGGCATCGCCTAACCCGGCGCTCAACCTCGCTCCCTTCGGTCGCTGGACGCTGCGCGATAAAGCCGCGCAGCGCCGGTTAGCTCTACGTTATGAACACCCAAATTCCAGAGTGAGTTTTAACATTGAGCACACGAATATCTGCAATAAGGAATAACGTTCAAGATAGGACTTCAGAGGCTTGGAAGAAGCTTTGTGAGTATGTCGATGAGCTCGCAGATAATGGTGGTGGTGAGTTTTCACCAAAGGAAGTACTAGGTGCTGAATTATTTAGCGAAATTCGGGAATTACCTGAATCAATAGCCAAATTAAATAAAGTTAAGAAGGTTTGGCTTTACGGCAGCATGATAGAAAGAATTCCGCCAGAGATTGGCGAAATGGAGTCGCTGGAGTTTTTTGATCCGTATACTTCTTATGAGCTGCATTGGTTACCGTACGAGATTATACGATGTAAGCGGCTTAAGGGCAGTCGGATTAGCACGAGAGCATTATATGGAAACTGTAAAAATCGTATGGGCTTTCCAGGACTTGATAGAAATCCGGTGAGGTACGCACAAGAAACCGTTAAATGTAGTATCTGTAACAAAGAGATGGATTACGATAAAACCAATCAACTATGGGTTTCTCTTCGTATTGGTACGGATGTAGTCCCGCTATTAATTAATAGTTTTTCTGAGCAATGTGAGAGTCTGATTCTCTCTCCTCCGGAAAACTATGTCCCATACCCTCACAAAGGTGGAAGCAGCTTGAAGCAGCCGCTAACCGAGGACGAGAAATGGAAGTTAGAAGTGGAAAACCCTGAAAAGAGCGATCAGATTAAGCCCGAAGTTGAAGTTGTTGAAAAGGAAGAAAGGAAACTTTTCTCGTTTAATCCGAAAGATCTGGGAAAAACAATGAATAGAGGCAAAGCTCATAACGAGCGTATCAACTTGACCCCAAAAAGCTCCGCCGCTATCGCCGCTCCGCTTTTCTGGGCACGTTATACCTATCGTTATGCGCTTTAGAGACAATTCGGCATGGAAGATCTTACAAATAGGTATCTAGCAAGTTGTTCACCATATATCAGCAGCTTGGTCTACGAT
Source organism: Methylomonas koyamae (assembly GCF_001644025.1). Classification (GTDB taxonomy): domain Bacteria; phylum Pseudomonadota; class Gammaproteobacteria; order Methylococcales; family Methylomonadaceae; genus Methylomonas; species Methylomonas koyamae_A. The sequence goes on along the minus strand of NZ_LUUK01000025.1, from coordinate 28,828 downwards.
ATTGGTAACAGAACACTGGTCCTTGAATGTGTACCGGACCCAAATAGCTTAAAGCCGCACACCAAAGTAATTTTTACCGGTATCCGCTCCTACTCCGAAGAAACTATCGATGATGAATACGACGACATGTGTATGGATGGTGTTGTAGGCATGCATTGGGTTCGTGAACATATTTTTTGTCTTCGTACAGATAAGAAAGAAATCATCCTGGAATTAGAAAATGAGCCGCGATTGGAATTCATCGCATAACCCACGGGTCAACTTGACCGGCAAAAGCTCTGCGGCCTTCGCCGCTACGCTTGCGCCGTCAAGTTACCCTTATCGTTAGGCATTAACCGCATGACGACCTCTCAAACAACCATGGACTTTCTCCTAGACCAACTCTCGAGTCTAGGCCAAGTATCCGCAAAAAAGATGTTTGGGGAGTACTGTTTGTATTTGGCGGGGAAACCCGTCGCACTAGTCTGCGACGATCAGCTGTTTCTAAAACCCACGAGTACTGGCCGAGGGTTTATTTCACAGGTAATTGAAGGCTCTCCTTATCCCGGAGCAAAACCCCACCTTTTAGTTACCGCAGACTTGTGGGAAGACAGAGACTGGCTAAGCCAGTTAATTCAGGTTACGGCAAATGAGCTCCCCCAACCCAAGCCCAAGAAGAAAAATGCCTAACGAATAAGGTTAGATGGTGCGAGCGCAACGCGCGAAGCCACCATCTGAACCGATTGTTGGACAAGCCCTGGGTTCGGTGGGTCACTTTAATATAAGAAAATAGCTTTTCGGTGTTTTGGGCGGTTGCGGTCTGTTTATGACGTTGCTTTCAAAAAACAGACCGCAGTGATCGTGATGGCGGTTAGGCCTCTCTATCGTATTGGGCTGCAACCCTTTGAGCTTGAGGTGTTTAAGATGGCTTTGATAGTTTGGCTTGAAATCGGATTCGGGTGATGGTGTCATTGACGAGTAACCTCATGATTCGTCGTGGAATGTCCACTCTTAAAGAGGGCGTGAGGTTACATTTTATGAACTACCTGCCAATCGGGATATTCTCCGCGTTAGCGGCTTCGTCCAACATGGCGCTCAATCGGAGCGCGGTTATAATGCGGCTTTATTCCTCAGCTTTCTGTGTCGCGCCCGGTTAGCTCTACGTTAGGCACCTCAAATTTTCCGGAGCTACTATGTCACGCCCATTTCTCAGTCGATCAGCCATCGTAGATATCATCGAGGATGAAGAGCGCACGAATGCCGTTCAAAAGCGTGAAGAACTGATGAATCATCCGGTGCGCTTTACGGTATGTGGTTACCCAGATCCGAACCGTGGTGGCTGGCATACCATTAATGCGGATCGCACGGCTCGATCGTCTGGTGAGTGCGAGGCACTTCTCAAAGCGGATAATGTCGCGAGTAAGTCCAAGAAGCCTAACAAAGGTAAGGGACCGACAAGTTCCTACACATTAATATTTTGGTACCTTATAAATACAATACATAGGAAAGTAGAAAACTTATGATTAAAAAACTATTATCAACTGCAACGCTTATGTCATTTCCCTTGCTGGCGGCAGGGGCAAATACAGCAACAGATACAACGACCATCCTTATTATTAATGAGTCATCAAGTATACTTACTTACAACCCATCATATTGGGATGAGCCTAGAGAGCTAATTAATGCTAATTTTGGTGGATTAGTTCGGGTCTTACAAACTGATTACTATATCGATACTAAGTATGACGGTACTCCAAGTTATGAGCCTTTAACTTTACGTAACATTAGTATAAATTTTCCAACATTAGATCTTCCACCTGAAGTATCTGGTTTCAGTCCTATATATAGCATCGGTCCTTTTAACATGTTTGGCACAGAAATATCCGGTTTTGAGTGGAATTTTTGCGCTCTTGAAACCGCAATGGGATATATGTGCTCAAATACAACTTTGCATTGGGGCGTTCCTGAAAGTCTTGTGGGCACATTTGATGGCACACATCTTATAATCGACGGGTATCTGTCGCATGACTGGTCAGGAGGTTACTATAGCTTTCACGTCGAGGCGTCACCAGTGCCACTACCAAGTGCTTTAGCACTATTTGCCAGTGGCATTGCCGCAGCATTTGGAATGCTAAGATTCAAAGCATCAAATAAGCCCGCGTAGATACTATTAGCGATAGCATAATCGGAGGAATGTTGGTTTGAATTGTGCGAACACAAGCTAATCCCAGCAGCCCGTTGCAAAAGTGAAATCGCCGTCCAACCCCTCATTCAAGCGGGACGCCTCACGGCACACCTTAATTTAAGCGTTAGGCGAGGAATATTTATGCCCACAGCCGCTTCAAATGCAAAAAGTAGTATTGAGGTAACAGTTACGCACAACCCTTTTGCGTTCTTCTATAAAGCACTCACTGCTACGATTACGATCAACGGAAATATAGAACGCAAACCTTGGGGGAAATATGTCTATGATTTACCTCCCGGAGATTACGAAGTCGCTGCATCCTATCCATGGATTTTGCGCGAATGTGGTAAAAATTCCGTTCGTTTTACTCTAGCGCCAGGTCAAACAAAAAAAGTTAGATATTGCGCCCGGTTAATACGCTTCATTCCTGGCGCCATCAGCGTTGCTTGAAATTCAATACTAACCCGCATGTTGTTTCAAAATAAAAACCAACCGCAATCGAAGAACCACTCACATGCCCGCTTGCGCGAAAAGTTGAGTAGGCCGGTGAATTAAGACGTTATGCAGTAATAACCCAACTTACCTCGGAGTCATGGTTATGAGTGAAGATAGAACAATGCGCACTTCCAGAAACTTGCCATACACGCCCAAGGAAATATACCGCGCTTTTTCATCAGCTGATTTGTTGGCTTTATGGTGGGGGCCTGAAGGTTTTTCCAACACCTTTGAAATTTTTGAGTTCACTGAAGGTGGTCGCTGGAAGTTCATCATGCACGGCCCTGATGGGAACAACTATCCCAATGACAGTTTCTTCGAGGAACTTGTACCTGATACCAAAATTGTGATCCATCATGATTGCCCTCCAAACTTCAAGCTTACCGTGCAACTCGTTCCTGTCAGCGAAGGTACGCACTTGACTTGGGAACAAGTATTCGAAGACGCCGAAACAGCTCAAGCCGTCAAGCAAAGGGTTGGCTCCGCAAACGAGCAGAATATTGATCGTCTGACACGTGTGCTCGGCAAAGGCCCCAATGCATAACATGACGCTCGACCGGAGCTCGGTTTTACAACGGCTTTATTTTTCAGTTTTCCGTGCCGCGCCCGGTTAGCTTTAGACCTCACACAAACCCGCCGCGCATGCGGCCAAATAGGGGACATCACCTTGCCCGAAAGCGCCTTCTCCATCGTAAGCATTGCCGCCATGGCGGCCTGGTTGGGCCTTGCGGTCGCGGCTCCACTACGGGCCGGCCGAACTCGCGAGAACATCTTGTTCGTCAGCGGTCGAGTAGCACCACTCCTGCTCTGCACGGCTTATGTCGCGTTTCTCGCTCGGTACTGGGGCTCAACGCCCGGCGGAGGATTTCAGTCGCTTGAGGCCGTGCAGATTCTGTTCGCCGCCCCTGGCAAGATGCTCGGCGCTTGGACGCACTTTCTCGCCTTCGACCTTCTCGTCGGCAGGTGGTTGGTCGACGACGCCTCGTCCGAAGGCAATTCCCGCCTTCCGCTTGTTATCGCCCTGCCCGCCACGTTCCTGTTTGGCCCGCTCGGAGTACTTCTTTACTTGGCAGGTCGAGCGCTACTCAGCGCAAAGCGGGCGCGGGCGCAGTGAGGTCTACCTCACTTAGTTCGGCTAGATAATTAGTAGGATTCGACGGATCAAGGCATTCGTCGTTCGATATCCGCAGGCGTCCGAGCCTTGCGCAGTCCTGTAAAAATATGCCTCGGATAGTGGCAAGGTTCCAGGCTGTACCGGTTGGCGCTGGCCTTGGCGCCGTTAACGGTATCGGCGAAAATCCAATTGTCGCGGCCAATCCGGAAGGGGCGAATGGCGCGTTCGACGGCATTGTTGTCGAAGTCCAGCCGCCCTTCTTCGCGATAGACGGTGAGCGCGGCCCAATGCGTGCCCGGTACGCGAAGGCTTTGCCGATCAGGCCGCTCGGTAAGACTTGGGTTATCCGATTAAGGCGCGCAACTGACGACCAACTCGTCGCTGAATTGGCCGACTTCGACATCCTTGACCACATAAACCGCCGTATAACGCCGTAACTCCGGCTTGCCGGCAATCAACAGCGGACGGTTATCGACATAGCGGGTTAGCGTATCGCGCGCTAAAAACAAAAACTCGCTATCGTTGTCGCGTTGCGAATAAATATTGATGCCGTCGCTTTTGGACTTTTGAAAACTCAACACCACAATACCGCCGGTCTGATCGACCGCCTTCAAAATCGGTTTGGCATCCGATAAATCCGTACTGATTTCCGCGCCGACGATACCCAGCAGATTGCCGAGCGCATCCGTGTAACTGGGATGAGATTTGATACGCCGAGCCAAAGCTCTTACCTTATCTTCCAATTGATTGCGGTACGCCTGTTTCTCCGCGGTGGCATGATGAGAGGCAGCCGCGGCAATATTGGCGGCGGCCACTTTACCGTGCAGTTCCTTATTATCGCTACCGCAGCCAGCAATATCCTCATCGGATAAGCCCAGCTGCGTTTTCAAACTGGCAAGATTCAAGATAAATCGATCATGCCACATCAATAACTCGCCATCGGGACGCGGAAAATAATCCGATTTAGCCATGGGATGCTCTCCTTTTTAAAACAAAGCGATTAAAGCCATGCGGGAATCGGCGAATCCGAAAGCCGGCATAGCGGAAATGATCCATCGACGGGATTTCTAACACTAAAAATAGGTCGCGACGAATTATAGGTAAGCTCTCCGCTTCTACAAGTGCGGTAAAATGTCGCACAGTTGGCCGATAAAACCGGGCGAAGGCATCAGCAATCGCCTTGTGGTCATTTCCGAAGCATCCGGGCGGGTTTCCGACGGCCGCGAAGGCGTTCCCAAAGGCTTGGAAGACACCTAAACGCAACCCGAAGGCACATAAAAATGTCCGGAAGGTACCTTCGCAACCCTGGAAGGCATATCCGAAACACCGGAAGGCACGCTCAAGCCAGCCGAAGGCACCTTCCAAAGGCCGGAAGGCAACTTCTAGCGTTTTTTATACGCCTTCGGCTTGGGTTTATATGCGGTCGGGGCTCATGGGAGTGCGTTCAAGCCGATTTTATGCCGCAATTTCTGGGGGTCTCGCCGATTTTGACTGGTAAGCTTGGCTCATAAATCAATCGTGAGCCACAAGAAAACACCTTTTATTACAATCGCTTATTTTATATATGGCACTTGGCGCAGTTGTTTGGCTCAAGCTTGCCAGATAGAACCAATTTTGAGCCAAATGATGGGAGATGGGAAAGTACACCGATCCTATCCGTCTTGGCTAAAACTGGCCGTCCTAATCCCAGTTTCAATACCACTCTAATGTGTGACGCATCATGCCTGTCGTCTAATACGCTCAGAGTGAGTAGACCTTGGACTTGCAACGTTTCGGCGTAAACCTCCATGGCATTTTGTCTGTCACGAGCCAGAGAAAAAACTAGCCCAGAGTATCGATGGCACATTGTTATTAGCCTTTCCAAGGTCAGCATCGTAAATTCATGACAGTGGGATGCGTCAGGATGGGCTTATCATGATTTTGTCTATACAATAACCTGATGAGATTGACTTTTGATCCCGCCAAGAACGCCAGAAATATCCAGGAACGCGGTTTGCCTTTCACTATGGTCGAAAACTTCGATTGGCAACATGCCTTGATCATGGAAGACACCCGCCAGGATTATGGCGAACGGCGCTTCAGAGCATTCGGCAGGATTGAAGATCGTCTTTTTGCCATGGTGTTTACCACCCGTGACGATGCCCTGCATATCATCAGTTTTAGAAAAGCGAATAAACGAGAGGAAAAACGCTATGGTCAATCGAATTAACCCCGCTTCGCTCGACGAGGATAACCCGGAGTGGACAGAACAAGACTTTGCCCGCGCTCGCCCGTCATCAGAGGTGCTACCGGAACTTTTTGGTGCGGAAATGGCAGCTGAAATGCTAAAACCCAAAGGCGGCAGGCCGCGCAAGGCTAATCCCAAAGTGTTTACCGCCATTCGTTTGGATGCCGATATTGTCGAGGCTTTCAAGGCGACCGGAAGCGGCTGGCAAACCCGCATCAATGACGCCCTTAAAACGTGGTTGAAAGAACATCCGGAAAATAGAACGGGCTGATTTTCATCATGGTCACAACGCCTTCAAGTCGTTACGTTACTATTACGTATGACAGCTCTTGAATAGATAGCTGCCTTTACGTATTTACCTGTAAATGCTTTATGCAATACTTGACCCCGTTTCTGTGCTCCCTAGAAGCCATTTGACCTTGAAAGGGACTCATATAAAGTACTTTGTAACTTAAATAGCAACATTGTTTAGAAGCGAATACCAAACTGAAGGTGGAATCGGTGTTTGAAAATGACGATAAGCAATGAGATCTAGCCCAATAAGTTGTTCCTTGGCTGCCGGTGAGTCAAAGAGAATTTTTCCAAAATCAGATTCCCGAATCATATTCATCTGTTTTCTATATTCTGCTGCCGTTGGTGGCAAATGGATTGGCGCTTCGGTCGCACCGGAATCGAAATGAGCCGTCTGGAAATAGAGATATTGATATAGGTCTTTTTCAGGATGCCAGATTTGGATACATACATTAGGGTATGCATCTTTAACATTTTCCGCTAACACTTCATAAAGATCATCCATACCTAGAATAACACTCCAGCCTGCAATAGTGGCCAGCGTCCAAGACATTTCCATCATACGATCAGTGGCTTGCCCTCCTAACCAGCCGCCTTCCTCTACCAAATCATCTAAAGAATCCGTGGCAATGGGGATAAATTTCTTAGCTTTATAAGCGTAATCGACGTTGCGAAACAGTTTGTGCAACCATTCCTTGGCAGTTTCTAGTCGCCCCATTCCAAATAATGCAAAAAGAGCCAAGGTGATGTCTTGGCTATGCCGGTCAAGACAGGGTGAACTGCTAACCCCATTATTGTTTAACAATGCCTCCAAAGCATTAATCACCTCACCGGCATCATTAAAAAAAGAATTTTTCTCTTCCTCCGTGGAGGCTGGATGGAAACCTAAAAATAATGCGATGCTTGCCAGGATACCGATTTGTTCAAAGGTGATCAGAGAAGCTTCCACTCCATTAGAGGCAAATCGAGTCAAACTATTTTCCACGAAACAATACGGCTGAATCCTAGCGAAGTATTGCGCCGCAAAACGGTAATAACCCCACCACATCGCGCCGAAAGGTCCAGCAATAGCGTCATTTCTGGTTTTCTCGTCAGCGAGTTGAATGCGATGCCACGACCAAAGCAAGGCTTGTTCTACCGCAAAAAGACCTTGGCGAGTGTCTCCATCATCTCGTAGTGTCCAATGTGCAAACGCCTGAGCAGACAGATTGACGATCCGCAAAGCCTTCAACAAGGCCTTTCCTGTCTTTAGTTTGTCGAGTAACTCTCCGTTGTCATTCAAATCCAGCGTACGCATAAATAAGCGATGTAAATCTTGCCTGTCGTATTCACTATCGCCGGATAGTGCCAGCGCACGCCGCAAATCGCGCCGGTCATCGTCAAGAAAAATATGTTCATCCAAAAGATATTTTTCGATCAGAGTAGCGATAACATCAGCGCCCCAAAATTCAATGCATGCTTTATCCTGGTTATTACTGACAAACCCCTTCCAGTTTTCTTGTACGGTTTGTTTCAAGTCTCCACCAGTGGCAACCACGATGCGAATGCTGCGTTCTTTATCCTGTGGTTCGAGATTGGACTTTGAAGAGACGTCAAAAATTTCATTGATGCTTTGGCGTACGGACTGATTGCCGCTATCCCATTCGCTTCGGCCAATGTCTCCTTGCTTAACCACCAAAAGCAGCAACTCATCAACCTTTGTTTCCTTATTTTTACCTCTGGCTGCGATATCTACCCCGTATTGTCGATTACCCGTTTGCGGACGTGCCACAGGAACGTAACCCATCTCCAATAACAGGTCTGGCAATAAACGATCAAGCTCATCCCGCTCTTTAAGGGTGCGAAGGTACTCGGAGATAACCAGTTTCATTCATCACCTCGTTTTACCAATCTAAAGCCCCTTCGAGCAATTTCGTCGTTAAGAGGATCAATAACAGATTGTGCAGGTAACGTGACAAAGACTGAGTGGGAAGCAAAGCGAGTGATTTCACCAATCTTGTCGCCATAAATGGAAAAACTGCCAGTGCCAACTTTTATTGGGACTGTTGTGAAGAGTTGTTGGAATATTGAGTGCTCGCTAGATTTATCTCTTGCCTCTCGTTGTTCTTTTGCTCTTTTTAGTGCAATGGCATGCCGTATACGCACAGGCATCGGTGGATACAGTTCGCTTCTAATAGGCAATTGCTTGATCGCGTCAGCATAAACAAGGAGTTCTGCTTGCGTTTCTTGTAGTAATTTTTCTACCTCCGGTGTAGCACTGGTCAGTTTTTCTTGAATGGCTTTCTGTGTAGCAATAGGATAATTTCGTCCAACATCATTCGCTAACAACGCGCGGACCCAGCCATAGGTTCTTCGTTCCGCATCTTCTGTCTCTAGTAATGAAAACGTCAGTGAAAGCAAAGGCTCTTCAAAAAATGTCCAGCCGAGTAAACGCCGAGCGAGATATTTAAAATCTTCATTTTCTAAAGTGTCGAGAACGTCTTTAGAAAAAACAGGTTGAAGAAATCCATGACTCCATAGAGAACTAATAACATCGCTAAAAGCCGCACCCAAAGCCCGTTCATCAGAAATTAGCCAACGTGTAATCAATTCCGACAACAGAGGTTTGTTTACCAATTGCATCAGGCTTTGGTTAAAGCACGAGCTAAAGTTTTTGTCTAACGCTCTGCTATCGTAATTTTTAAGCATCCAAATAGTTAAACAGTCATACACCAATTGATCATGAGCACCATTTTTAATCAATCGCGAAAGCACACTGTCAAAATTATGTGTATATCCAACTTTTAAATTAGTTAATGCTAATAATATCTCTGTCAGATTTGGCAGCTCTTTGACGATCGCAAGATTCATAAAAACAAAGCTACTAAGCACTTGTATCACTGAATGATTATCAGGTTTAGCATAAGCTAATAGCTCTGGAATTAGCTCATGCTGACCGGCTGCGGCATTGGATAAAGTATTTATAGCCTGACTACTAATCCGTGAATCTGGATGATGAACCAACGTTTTTATGGCTTTCTGAATGTCGTTCTTTAAACCCGGTTCTGTATCCCATTCATTACTTATACCACCTAATGCCCGCAAAGCACTTACTGAAAGGTTGATGCAATCGGAATTTACATCATTCAAGGCAAGCTTAATGGCTTCAAGGCCTTGCTCTGCCTTTGCCAAAGCAATCAGGGCAGAGCAATACAAAGTGATATTTTCGTTAGCAATGTTTTCCCGAACTAATGCATGCAGAGCTTTTGCCCGTACTGGCTCCATCGATAGGTAGTCAATCAATTGATCGAAAAACATGCCCGCAGCCATATCGCCCGAAGTTTTTAAATGCTGCGCAGCTACTAATTCAACTAAGTCCTCCACTCTAAAATTGCTTAGAAATGGCAAAGCATTTCCAATGCTTCTCAAAATTTGAAAGACTTTACTAGAATCCGCACTACCGATAGCTTCTACTGCGGCAATTAGAACATCCACTGTTTGAGTCATTAAACCCAAAAATCTCCCGCTAGCTGTATCTATCTCTTGAAATTCACTTATGCCTAATTGATGAGCTTCATCAAATATCTGTCTGAAAGACATCGATGAGTCATTTTTATCGAACTTACGAAAGCTATTTACAGCTGTGCAATGATTTCTCGCAGCTATGGATTTGAATATCAATTGATTTGCTTCAATGTAAAAAAGCTCATCAATCTTTTGGGGCGAAATGGTAGATGGGTTTGTTAGCTCAATTATGAGTTCTTGGGTATATTGACAATGAAGTTCGAATGCTAGCTTCGCGACTTGTACTGGAACTACATCTAATTGCAAATCGAATAAGGTCAGCATTATCCTAATTTGACTGTCATACGGGTTGAGCTTCGGCCAATATTCGATCGCGGAACTTGGCTGGCAGATCGCCGGGAGTCAGCAGATCGACCGGGACTGCCAGCAAATCCTCTAGTTCAAGTTGCAAACCGCCGAGATCGAACAAGGTCGCTCCTGGCAGCGTATCCACCAACAAATCAAGATCACTGCCGTCGCGGTCGGTGCCGTACAGCACCGATCCGAAAACACGCGGATTGGCCGCTCGAAACCGGCCAACGATCTGGCTTATCGCCATGCGTTTGGATTCGAGCGCTTCCGATGGTTTCATGATTTTCAACCGACAATTGTCAGATCTCATAATTTCTGAAAAATCAACTCACATAAAAATCAACAAGTTGCATAAATTATGAGATTTCCATTTTTTTAAAAAGTCTCATGTTTAAAGGTTAAAACCTAACAAAATCTCATAATTTGTGATGGCGGGAATTTACCCCCATTGAATTCAATAGCTTACAGGACTAGCAAAACGGATTTTGAACACACTAAAGTTGTACTTATAGTGACATTCAATCGAGATCAAGCCTTGCCACTCATAGGAGTTTCTCTCTTTCAGATTCTGGTCAGCCAACCTCCAGAAGATCCCAGGCGCGCTCATCCTCTTAAACCTGTTCTATCCGGCGCGAGGGATAAGGCATATTGCATGATCCTAGCCCCAGCAACAACCGAGATTACGGCTTGTCTGCAAAAAATGAAAGAGATCAATTCCCCCACAGCTTCATTAGCCGGCTTTTTAGCCATGTGACCGGATTATTGTCGAATTCTTCGGGGAGCAAACCCATTTTTTTCAACGACGATTGACAGAGTTGAATGTATTCCTGCCGCTTCAGCATTTCTTCGCTAACCGCGGCCTTGATTTGCGGATAACGGCTTAACAGGTCCGCAAAGCAATCCTCGGGTATTGTAAATAAAACAACTTCGCCGACGGCGCGCATCGATGTCGGATAGGGAATCTTCAAAAGCAAGGGCAGTTCGCCGAAAAAATCGCGATGTTGCAGGCTAAACAAGCGTTGACTGACTTTCTCGTTCTCGAATATCGCATCGACCTCGCCTTTGAGCATGACGCAGAAAAATGGAAAGTATTCGTCCTGTTTAACCAAAATGTCGCCAGGATTGAAATAACGCGGCGAGCCCTTTTCAATCAGCTCGCGTATTTCCAGTTCATCGAAATACTGAAAATAAGGTAGCTCAATGAGAGCATTGTGTATGGACGGCATGCTTGCCACTTCCGGCGAACCGTTGATCAGATTGGCGGCCGCATCCGTGGCCGGGTAAAGGTTCCGGTTATTCGTCGGATGATAGGGAATTTTAATAGCATGCAGTCGAAATAAGTACTCAATCCGAAAGTTTAACGCGCTTCTGATCAGACTACGTTGATCGATATGATCCGTCCAAACCCAAAGTTCGAAATTCAACCCGATATCGCCAAACCCTTGAAGCAAGGCTTTAGGTGCCGGATCGCTTAATACGTTGGGTTCCTGGCCGGCGGCTTTCAATAACAACTCGGTCACCAATACCAGATTGCTCTGGTGTTCGACGACAACCGGAATTTCAACCCGCCCACGCTGGGCTTGATACCCCCATTTTTCCACGATATTGTTGGTGAGCTGAACATTGGGAATGATCAGTTCCGAACCTTGGAACGACGTAATCACGGTCGAGCGCAGAAAAATATCCCGGATGCGTCCTTCGCCACCGGCAAAATAAATAAGATCGCCCACTTTTAGTTTGCGTTCGCTCATCAGGGTAATGCCGCTCGCGATATTCTTGGTGATGTCTTGCAAGCCAAAACCGACCGCGACTCCCAGGCCGCCGAAAATGAGCGCCAGTGTCTCGAAGTTGATGCCCATGACTTGCATGATCGCTACGATACCAACCGCCAACAGCGTAAAGCCGGCGAGATTGGCGATCAGTTTGCGATCGCCTTCGTTGACAACCAGGCCGACCAACAAGCGCGTATTCAGGATATGGCGTATCCAGCGGACGACCAACAGCATCAACCCTAAACACAACGTGAATTTAGCCAACCAAATGACATTGACCGATTGCGTACCCAGCGTAAATATTGGCGTTTCTAAGATTAGGAATGGTTGGGTTAGCAAGGCGGATGAATCGATAGCCATAAATTAACTTAGTCGTAAAAACCGGAAAAATTTCCCCGATTATGGGGCAAACTCGCCGGCAATTGCATCAACCAACTGCAACGGAACCCGTTTTTAGAATACCGCGTTGAATTGGGTACGGACGTAGTCGGTATCCCGTCCTCCCGCTTCGGTAATCACCTGTTCCGCAAAAAAATGGCTGTAACTAAAACCAAGCGAAAAATGCTTATCGATTTCCCACTCTATATTGGTGGAAAGGGCTTGGGTGACAAATCGACCATTAGCGCCTAGCGTCTGTTCCAACGGATTAAGTCCACGTGCATAAACCGCATCGTTGTTTGACAAGCGCCAGTAAAAATTCCAATCAACGGACAGCCGGATGCCCGGCAGTGGCTGCAAGGAGAGATTCGGCATCACATTAAAAAAATTCTGCGGCGCCAATATTGCCGCTTCCTCAAAATACGACAGATTGGGATATAAGGGATTAAAGGTATTCAACTGCCGGTCTTTTGCATTCCTGTCGCCACTGGCAATATTGGCGCTTAAACCCAAGCGCGGTCGCCAGCTTGGGGTGGCAAAGGTATAGCCGGTGTTGGATGCCGCTGTCCAGGCATTGATAGTCAACGGTCCGAAGCTGCCGAGTTGATAAATGCCTTCAAAATTCCAATCCCAGCCGAACCGCTTGCCGAACACCCGGCTGCCGAACGAATGGCGGGATTCATCGGCGGCGGTGTTTTGATAATGGGCGTCTTTGCGCTGCAGGCCTATGTAATAGATCTCGACATCGGTTGGCTTAAACGACCATTTGCTGTTCAGCCCCCAGAGTTTTTCTTGGGTATTTCCCCGATCGTCGAAACTCGCCGGTGTTATCGCCACTTCTTCAAAACCGAACGCATCCAGGTCCAGACTGTCGTTTTTTAGCGAGAGTCGCACGCCATCGAATGCCCGCCGCACATTTTGGCCTTCACGTACGCTGATCAAACGGGACGAACCCAGCGCAAACTCTTGTCTCCCCACTCGAGCGGTCAAGGCTTGAAAATGTAAGTCGATAAAACCCTGCTGTAAATCCGCGCTATCGTTATCCAAAGGCCCTTTCGGCAGCCCCAGATCATTGGACAGATAGCTGGCCAATTGCACAAAGGCCCTGACATGTTCGGTGGCACGCAGATCGGCGTGCAGCAAAAAGCGATGCAAAAATTGCTGGCCGTCGGCGTGTGTTTTCAGTCCGAACAAATCGTTGTCGTAGCTATTGAAACGTTCCCGAAAATTTCCGCCCAAGGATAAATACACGTCCTCGCGGTCGGCGGTCAGCGGCAGGTATTTGAGCGATTCATAGCTGCTCCGCCGAGTTTGCTGGGCAAGGTATTGGTAATTTTCCTGCCAGCGGTTGCTGTTAAAACCCGGCTCGGACGCTTGCGCGATCCCTGCGGTGCTAACCAGCGATAAGGCCAATGGCATGAGTCCGGGTTTCATTGGCAATGACCTCTTTCGCGTTATCGCATGAAGGCTAGCCGCTATCAGTAGGCAAAACAGCCGCAGCCCAGTGCCCACGGATTGTCAAACTGCGCTTGTTTTCCAGCATTATCCAGCCCCAACCAGCGCGACAGCTTGCCGTCGTGACCTGAATGATGACCGTGAATCGCACAGGTGTGCGCTGCGCATGAAGCGGCCGATAACGCATAATGCGTTTGCGGTGTTTGATGGCCGCCAAAATAGCGCACTGGTGACCAATCGGGACTGGCTGGCGGCAAAGGCGTATCGAACCGGCTGAAATCATCCGCTGCGTAAACGATTCTGCCGCCTACCATGGTCAGCAGCGAGGTAATAGCCTTGATGGTCTCGTCGGCGACGGTCATAAAATCGTGCGATGTCACGATGAGATCGGCATACATGTCTGGCGACAAAGCGCCTTTTACGGCCTCTTCGTTCGATTTATACGCGCTGCCGGCGGTCCACAGACGCAAGGCCTCCTCGCGTTCCAGGCAATTGCTCTCGCCGTAGAGCGGTAACCCGCCAACCGTTCTGCCTGTCACCAGCCAATACAAAGAGACCCAGGGATTAAAACTGGCAACCCGTGTGGCATCGGTGCCGCCGCCAACCGGGATGCCCATTTCCAACATTTTTCGCAGCGGCGGCGTATGCTCGGCTGCCTTTTTACCGTAGCGGTCTACAAAATATTCGCCTTGAAAGGCCATGCGATGCTGTACCGCAATGCCGCCGCCCAACTGCTTGATCCGCGCCAGATTTTTTTCGCTGACGGTTTCGGCATGGTCGAAAAACCAGCGCAAATCGTCGAAACGGGTGTCGCGATCAATCGCCTCGAACACGTCCAGCGCCCGGTCGATGGTTTCGTCGTAAGTAGCATGCAGCCGGAACGGCCAGCGATTCTCCACCAAAAACCGAACCACGTCGCCCAGCTCTTTTTCCATGCTGGCCGCCATGTCCGGGCGGGGTTGCAGAAAATCCTCGAAATCGGCGGCGGAAAACACCAGCATCTCGCCCGCGCCATTCTGGCGAAAGTAACTGTCGCCGCTGTAGGGTTTGACAATGCCGGCCCATTTCTGAAAATCCTCCAGCTCCCCACCCTTGTTTTGGGTAAACAAGTTGTAGGCGATGCGGACGGTCATCTGTCCGTCTGCATGCAGTTTTTCAATCACCTGATAGTCTTCGGGGTAATTTTGAAAACCGCCGCCGGCATCGATGCAACTGGTCACGCCCAAACGATTCAACTCGCGCATGAAATGCCGGGTGGAGTTGATCTGATCGTCCAGAGGCAATTTCGGACCCTTGGCCAAGGTCGAATACAAAATCATCGCATTGGGTTCGGCAATCAACATCCCGGTCGGATTGCCGTTGGCGTCGCGCTGAATTTTGCCGCCCGGCGGATCGGGGGTGTCTTTACCGATGCCGGCGGCACGCAGCGCGGCTCCGTTCAATAACGCCCGATCATAGAGATGCAGGATAAACACCGGCGTATCCGGCGAAACGGCGTTGATTTCCGTCAGAGTCGGCATCCGCCTTTCTTTAAATTGAAACTCACTCCAGCCGCCAACCACCCGCACCCATTGCGGTGCGGGCGTTCTGGCTGCTTGCAGCTGCAGCATGGCCAAGGCATCGGCGATGCTACCGACACCTTCCCAGCGCAGTTCGATGTTGTAATTCAAGCCGCCGCGAATCAAATGCAGGTGCGAGTCGTTCAAGCCCGGCAGGACCCGTTTACCGTGCAAATCAATGGCGACGGTATCGGCGGTCGCCATCACCTGGATCTGTGCATCCGAGCCTAACGCAAGAACTTTGCCGGCGGCGATGGCGATCGCGCTGACCTCCGGCTGAGCAGGATCCAATGTCGTGATTTTGCCATTAAATAAAATGGTCTCCGGGCTAGAAGGATTCATATGCCACGCACCTCATCAACTGAATTTATCAGGAAAACGCATTCAATCCGCCGCCGCTTATTGATTAACTTTGTGCGGATATTTGGCACGTTGCCCATAGTCGTGCACCAGGCTGGCCGCATAGTCGATACCCATGCCGTACGCGCCAAAATGTTCGCGGGCAATATCCGTTGTGCCGACATAGGTTTCTTTACGACTCCAATCGCGTTGCAGTTCCAAGAGTACCTGCAGCGAGGTGATTGACTCCGCCCCATGTTGTTCGGCGCGCCTGATGGCGGCGTTGTGCGCTTCTAGCGAAGTACCGCCCGAGGCATCGGTATTCATGATGACTTCGAAGCCTTCCGCCAGCGCGCAGATGGTTGGGAAGATCAGACAAGCTTCCGTCCATAACGCGGCCATCACCAATTTTTTCCGTCCGGTCTTTTTAACGGCGGCGACGAAGGCCTCGTCTTCCCAGCTATTCATGCTGGAACGTTCGATCGGGTCCTGCTGCAACACATCCATCAACTCGGGCCAAATATAGCCGCTGAATGATTCGGTTTCGACGGCGGTGAGAACGGTAGGAATATTGAACAACTTGGCCGTTTTGGCCATCGCGACAGCATTGTTCTTGAGTAATTGGCGGTCGATATTGGTGACGCCAAAAGCCATTTGTGGTTGATGATCGATAAATATAAACGCACAATTATCGGGGGTAATAAGTTTTTCGGTGGCTGCGCTCATTGATTGCTCCTTTAAACTAGATTGCTTAGGTCAGAATTCACGGACTTGCATTTGACCAAGTTCTAAGACTTGGGTATTGAACAATATTGACTTTTTTCTTAAAAATTAACGTATAAATAAAATGGTTTAATATCTATCCTGTAAACAAAATACAAAGTGAAAAATGGCGGTGTCCGTAGGAAAATTGCTACAAAACCTATGACAGTTTTACCGTACAAATGACAGTAATTCGGCAGGTAAACAATCTCGATTAAACGTTTCGAAATTGGCCCGGTGTTACTCCAACTTTTCTTTTAAACACGCGGTTTAGATGGCTTTGATCGGCAAAACCGCACAATATCGCCACATCGGTTAATGCGAATCCGGTAGCAATAAACTTTTTGGCTTGGATAATTCGATACGCTTGCAGATATTCGTGTGGCGTAATTCCCAAGCATTTTTTAAAATTTCTTAACAGCACAAACGGATTCGATTTAGTGATTTCCGAAAGTTCGTTCAGCGAAATATTTCGATTATAAAAAGTCCGCAAATATTCAACGGATACTTTCACTTTCGAAGGCTTTAATAGTGGCGGGCAACGGTAATGATTACCTGTCACTTGCTGCAAAAACCGATTCACAAACAAAGCCAGACAAGTCGATTGTTCCAGAGCGCATTGGCTGGTTTCTAAAACTCTATGCGTATCGGCAAAGTAATTTCGTAAATACAGGTTATCAATAATCGGATTTTTGAAATCCAATACAAACTTGCTTAACTCGTGTTTTTCGCAATAATCGATCAGTTGCCTAGGACTGATTTTAATTTCGCGACAAATTGCACCGTCCTTATTTATAAAAGCCGATTTCAGGGAGAATATTTGCCCCGCATCGCGCATCACTAAACAATTTGGCGTTTCAAGATAGTTCTGACCATTTTGCCGGCTTTTCCAAACCGCACCGGAAAAACCGATAATGGCAATTTCATCGTGAAAGATTTTTTCCAGTGAAATCGACTGCTCGGGCGTTATATCGAAGCGAGAAAAATGGCAACCTTCAATCTGCCAGTTCAGTATTTTGCTGGAAGGAGTTTGTCCCATAATTCAGTCTGTCCCGTTATTAAAGTGGTTTTAATAGGCTTTGCCAGGATTGCGAAAGCGATTGTCACAATCCGCTGCCGTTGACTTTCGCCCAAGGCATAATCCGGACGCTAACTTTTAAAAAACCATTTCGCGATTAGCCGGACATAGAGCGGCATGATCAAATACACCACCAAACCGACGATAACCAAAGCCAATACACCCTGGCGAATGCCGAATTCCCCCAGCTGGGGATACTTTACAAACAAGGGTTCCATCGCCGGCGGCACATACATCGTCAACGGCCAGATCACCGACGTCGTCACCAGCCATTGCTTCCAACGCCGCGGATGCTTACCCACAGCCGGCGGGGTAAACCAGTAATCGATGCCGGTTTTGATGTCGATCGCTTCTTCGCTGTCCAGAATCCCGGTAATTTCCTGAAGCAACTGCTGGCGTTCCGGAGACCGCTGCCAGAATTCCAAGGCCTGGATTCCGGCAAAGCGCACCACGATCAGATACTCGTTGTGGCCGTCCGGCGGCCGGACAACTTGTACGCCCAAATGCCCCGGAAAGCTCGCCGCGATCGGCATGATTTTGCTTAACCAACGTTCGTATTGCTGAAGGTTGCGCTTACCTTTTTTCAGCCGATGGCGGATGGCGAAAAAAACTTGTTCGTTGTTGGGCGACGTTTGGCTGATTTCGTTCATGGCACACTACCGGCTGGGTTTCTCATGCGGGCGTAAATCAAACACCAACATTTCGGCATTGTGACCCTGTTGTATGTCGATTAGGCGCTCGCCGCGGATGCGGGCGCCATCGCCTGCGTGCAGCACAGTGCCGTTCACGGTCAAGGTGCCGCTTACCAGATGCACGTAAGCATAACGGTTATCCGCGAGCATTAACTGCGCCTGTTCGCCGACATCGAAACAGCCGGCGTAAACCCGCACGTCCTGGTAAACCGACAATGATCCTTCCGCACCGTCCGGCGAAATAATCAGCGCCAGACGGCCTTGTTTTTGCGCGGGGCTAAAATGACTTTGCTGATAGCGCGGCTCGACGCCTTTGCTATTCGGCACCAACCAAATTTGCAGAAAATGCACCAACTCGCTCTGCGAATGATTGAACTCGCTATGAGTCACGCCGGTTCCGGCAGTCATTAACTGAACGTCGCCGGCTTCGATCACCGAGCCGTTGTCCATCGAGTCTTTGTGTGCCAACGCACCGTCGATGACATAGGTAAAAATTTCCATGTCCCGATGCGGATGCGTGCCAAAGCCTTTACCCGGCTGCACAATATCTTCGTTGATCACTAACAAATCCGAAAATCCGCTTTGCTGCGGGTCGTAGTAATTGCCGAAGGAAAAAGTGTGTCTTGAGAATAGCCAGTCGAACTGAGCGCTACCTCGGCGGTGGGCGGGACGAATTTCCAGCATGATCTAGCTCCTTTCAAAAATTTCGAATTAACATTCACTCAGCTTTTGTATGGAATATTGGGGTTTTCAGCGAGTGAAATTAGAATACTCCTGAGTTTTCATTATTTAAAACGAGTTATTTTGCTTTTAATATTCGATTTTTTCGAAAGTGGTTTTGGAGTTCCAATGAAGTTATCGCTGGAAGCTATTCAAATTATCGATGCGATCGACCGCACCGGATCGATGTCGGGCGCGGCGGACCTGCTGCATCGCGTGCCCTCCACCATTTCCTATGCCGTGGGCAAATTGGAAGAACAATTGAATCTGAAGTTATTCGAACGCAATGGCCCCAAGCTTTCGCTGACTCCAGCCGGAAATGCCTTGTTAAACGAAGGGCGTTTGTTATTGCACGCCTTTGGCGATCTCGAATCTCGGCTGTATAAAATCGCGTCGGGATATGAAGCCGAGCTGACCGTAGTGTTTGATTCCCTGATACCCAGCAGGGTGTTTATTAACGATTTGCATGAGTTTAATACCCTGGAATGCGGAACCCGCATTCGCTTCACCACGGAAGTGATGAGTGGGGTATGGGAAGCATTACGTGAGGAACGGGCGGATATCGTCGTTGCCGTCGGCGATTGTCCGAATTGGAGCGGCTATCAAGTCAGGCAGATCGATACGGTGGATTTTGCATTTTGCGTCGCCCCCGTTCACCCGTTGGCTAAGGTGGATCAGCCAATTAAAACCGACATGCTGCATAGACATACCGTCATCGCCGTCGCCGATAGCGCCCGGTCGCTGCCGGCAAAAACAGTAGGTTTATTGTCCGGGCAAAAACGCATTACGGTGCCGAATATCGACACCAAAATCCAATTTCAACGGGCCGGATTGGGCTTTGGCTTTTTACCGCGACGATTAGTTGCCCACGACCTGGAAACCGGATCGTTGATGGAATTGCAGGTTGAGGAAGCGCGTCCGTCGGAACCGGTGTGGCTGGCAATGCGCACTGCACATAAAGGTGAAGCAGCCAATTGGTGGTACCAAACATTAAGCCGGCCGCTGTTAAGCGACGTTTGAAATATCGGCGCATACCATTACCCAGCTTTAGCGTCGGCTTTACCGGTTATCGGAGGCGCTGCAAACTCATTTGGAAATAGTAATGGTCGGCACCGCCCCCTTTGGGTAATTCCGACTGTCAGATCTCATAATTTCTGAAAAATTGACCTTCATAAAAATCAACCAGTTGCATAAATTATGAGATTTTCATTTCTTTACAAAATCTCATAATTAAAGGTTAAAAGCTAACAAATTCTCACAATTTATGAAATGCTGGCCGGCAAGCCACGGCAATAAGTGGACTATGAACAATCAAATTTCAAAGGAAGCTTGTGGCATCAAGGCTCGCATTCGCACAGGGAATAATGCTACTGGAGAGTCAATCATTAACCTCTTGCCCTCGCTCGTTGACGTTGCTGCAAGCGGCTCTGAATTTGGCTGTATAATTTAGCTTGCTGATTCTCTCGATCACGTAAACAAACTACCAGAGAATATTCCTCGGTTGTGTTGGAAATAGCCTCACCCCAAGGATGATCATTTCTGGTAACGACTACAAATAGCTTATCAGTCTTTAATTTGGAATTGCGGTTGAATTGCTTGAATTGCCACATCGCACTTTGAACGGTGCCTTTGCTTCTAAGACTTCTACTGACGGTTGCATTAGGTAACTCTGGGATGTTTTCAAAGTCGTCTTTACTCGTTGCCTTGCTGAACATTTTGACCGCATGATCAAGATCGGATGCAGCAATCAATCGGTAATCCAAACGGGTTGCTTTGTAAGTGACTCGAGTTGATCGAACCAGTGGCGTATGGGCCAGACTGACTACTATTTCACGGATACGTTTGCCTGATGAAACAAAGTCGTCCGGTATCAATAATTCGTAAAAATGATGCCGCTTGTTCTCGATTAAGCCATCGGCAATCAGATTTACTTCATTTTCCAATGATTTGAATAATGCCCGCATATCGACATGACCATAGCCAAGCACTTTTCTGATCAAATTTTGGTCATCAAAAATTTCCGATGAGGCATAGGGTATGGAGGCATGAGTTACCAATAAAGCCCGTATTAAATTGGCGCTGGCTTCCGGATGCTCAGATAGTACTTTCCCTGCTATATGGGCAATATGCGGAGCAGCAAAGCTTGTGCCGCATTTAACGCCGAGTAGGCTACCTTGTGCAAAGTCTAAGCTGGTGGATAATTCGCCTAAACCCTGCTCGATTATGTAGTTGGCACCATTACGAGCGTTCAAGGCCCAGTTACCGCCGAAAGCAACCAACTCAGGCTTTATGGCGCCACCGACAGAAGGTCCGTGACGGGAAAAAGGAGACGGCTGTTCTACTTTGGCTATTGGCAATTCAGCAGGATCGTGACTATTCCGTTGAGCATTTAAGGTAGCCTCCCAGCGAGCCAAACTGCCAACAGTCAGCACATTAAGGGCTGTAGCCGGATCGATGATTGCCCACTCATCGTCGACTAAATACTGAGGATAGCTCTGTTTCCATGCCAGACCATCCTGCTGTTCAGGCAGAACATTTCCAGCCGAAACAATGAATAAAACGCTTAATTCACGTGAAAGTCTGTCCAAGGTGTATGCCAAACCGCGTACATGCCCGCCGAGATAAGGTTTGCGGCTGTCGCCGAACGACAGGTTGAAAACCCGGCAGCTGTATTGATCGGCAAAATAGCGAACGGCAGCCTCAATGTGGTTTTCAATCAAGCCATCATTTTCATTGTTTTTATCCAGAATTCGGCCGCTAAAAAGACGTAATTCCGGAACGAACGAGCCAGCCTCGATTGACTTGGTGAAGTCGCCATAAAGAGCGATACCGGCGACATGCGTACCATGCCCCGTTTCGTCAGCTGCCATGTGGCCGGGTAAAAAGCTTTGTGCATCGCCCACCGCTGATCCCAACAACGGGTGCCCGGTTGCCAACCCACTGTCTAAAACCACAATCCCAGGTGCATTGGGTTGCGGCGAAGAGGGAACGGGGAAGTGCTGAATATCTAAACCGAGATGCCTCAAATTTAGGCCAAAACGCGGCGGTAAATCAACGATCCTTATATCGCGGTGACGTAGCAATTGTTCTGCTTGATTACGATCACAGCGAACACGATAAATGGTCAGGCCTGGTTGTTTAACACTATCAGGAGATTCGATGCCATTTTCTCTTAGCCAGGATTCGAAACGACTCAAAAGCAACTGGCGTTCTTTAGGGTTGTCCTCTATTGGCCAGAGTTCAAGATCAAGATAAAAACTTTCCGTTTCTGGCAATCCTTCCTGCTTTAATGACCAGCCGGTTCTATCGTCTGGAGTCCATCCGCTCATCGCATGCAATGCGTAATAGACTTGTTTGTTGGTGACGGATTCTCCTTTACCTATCGACGCTAATCTAGCTTCGAAAGATTGCAGCGCTGATTGACTAACAAAGGCAACCACGATTTCGTCGTTCTCTTGACTAACGAATTCAATTTCTCTGGAAATCTTTCTCAGTTCGTCGGGGTTGAAGCCTTTCTCTACCTGAAAACGAAACAATTTGCGATCATCAAAACCACCAATGTCCTGACCTGTCTGTTGGATAGTTTTTTGTAGCTGTAAACCGAGAGCTTTAGCATGCGCTGCAGGATCGGCTGGCGGTGGCGGTGGATGATAACTACCTGGTCTCTTTTCGGTGATTGGTTCCTCACGTTGCAACGGCAAATGTGGATAACTTGATATCATGAATAACTATTCCTGTTTAGAAACCCTATTCCTTCTTGCATCTTCTCGGCGGATGGCCGACTGAATGTGGCGTTCGGTTAAAAACTCTTTACCGGATAAAACTTTTTCCTTAATGGCACGACGCAAAACCCGTTCGACATCGGCGTGCGACATTCCTTTGAATAAACCAGAAATTTTGCTGTTGTCGATATCGAATTCCCTGCGTACACCTTTAAGTTTGATCGTTAGTAGACGTCTAAGCTGTTCCAAATTGGGGGCTTCGAAAACTAACACTTCGTCAAAGCGTCGCCAAATTGCAGAATCCAAAATACCTTCATGATTGGTAGCTGCGATTAACAGACTTTTACCGTCATAAGCGTCCAACATTTGTAAAAAAGCATTTACAACGCGTTTTAACTCGCCATGTTCTGCACTGTCGGCACGTTCTTTTGCCAAGGCATCAAACTCGTCAAATAAAACCACCATTGGAACGGCGGCGATAAAGTCGAACACTTTGCGCAGATTTGCAGCAGTCTCACCCAGATAAGAAGAAACAACGCTATCGATTCGGACAATAGCCAAAGGCAAACTCAATTCTGCGGCAACAATTTCTGCCGACAAAGTTTTACCGCAGCCGGGTGGCCCACAGAAAAGTAATCTGTCAGCGGGAAATAAGCCATGCGATTTAAGAGTTTCTACACGATGGTGCTCTTCTAGGATTTCGTCCAACAGAGAACGGTTTTCATCAGACAAAACCACATCATCAATTCGGCGTAAGGGCTCCTTTATCTGCAATAGCGCCAAGCCGCGCTCTTTATCTTCCGGCAGTTTCGAAAATACAAACCGCTTTGCTTGTTCGGAAGAGCTGCGTCGGCCGTAAAGGATTTTTTCCAAGTCGTTGGCCAAAAGATGGTGTTGCTTATCGCGTTCTTCCTGAATAATTTTTTCCGAAACACGACGAAAAGATTCTGAGTCGCCCTCGGAACCTGACTTAATAAGCTGTCTTAATAGTGCTCCGGAAGCCATTTATATACCCTATATTTTCTGACGTGTACCATTCGAATGGTCAAAGCCTAAACGCTTGACTCCATTTTGTCCAACCCCGCCTAGATATTAAGCCTATCCGCGATCAAATGGTCTGTTTAGGAATTACGCTCTAACATCAAAGATTGTTCCGTAAATTTACGTTTCGGGTCGATTTTCCTCATTCGGCTGGGTCAAGGCCCAACGACAACTATCGAAAGTGATGAACTCACAGTACCGGCCAATTGCTGACGACTGCGTATTCATCGTCAGTGACCGCAGTGGAATGGTTACCTTTCTTCCAGCTTAGATAGGGATGCTTGATTGAAAGACCTGACCCTGAAATCCTGAAATCGTTCCTGTGGCGACGACATGCAAAAAAATTTGCTAGCAAACCAATTGCTAGGCCTTACGATAGCCAGCAAAATGCGCCCGTGTTTAACCTAACTCCAAACAGGAGCGCTAATTATGTCCGACCGTCAAATCATCAAAGATGAAGCCCATCCTAGGGCCGACCTTCGACGCGCATTGCAGCGAGAAGCGTTGGAAAACGACAGCTTTTTCCGAATACTCAACAACACTACAGATTCTCAACAACTGGATGCGAAGCAAATCGACGAAGCCTTCAAGTTTGTCGACGCGGAAATTAAACCACAGTACTCTGGAAAGGAAACACTTCTTTATAAAAAAGGCCGATCCAATCGCAACTTCGAAAACGAACGTCGCCGTCTTTGGCAACGAGCTGTGGTTTGTTATCAAATCTACTACAGAGGACGTCTCAAGGCAGAATCGGAATTCGATACCTACCTTCTTGATCACCCAACCGTGAATCAAGAATTCCTAAAATTATTGGAATCCGCTCTGCAAACCCAAGTTGTTCCGGAGCTGAAGAAGCATGAGGCCCCCGGCGATGACTTATACCTTTTGATAAACAACCTGCTCCGAGGCGTAACGGACGATGACTCTATCGAGAATATCGCCAACAGCAGAACAACCCCTCCCCAGACGACGATTTCGATTTTCGGAATGTTCGGCCTTTTGATTCAAGCCGAACGGTACCAAAACCAAGGCCTCCTGCACGAGGCGTATTCATGCTTGCTCGATGTCAATAATCTTATTGGCATGTATGACGGAGCGCGGTACTTAATGGATCGTTTACCCGCGGTAGCAGCCAAGATTCGGGCCAAGGACAATGCGAAGAAAAGTCGTTCCCAAAAAAACATAGTAAAAAGTCGCGCCATTGACTTGTTCTACGAACTACGCCCAAAAACCAAGGACCGAAAGCCACAACTTTGGGAGAGCGCAGACAAAGCGTTCAACAACATTTGGGACAAGCTCGTAGAGGAGGCTATCCAAGAAAGCGGGGATCAAAATACTATCCCCTGCATCTCTGAAGGCACGATTAAATCTCTATGCCAAAAGCTTCATCGATTCGATAAAGACGGTAGAAGTTTGGACATCATGATAATGAGCGCATTAATTGATGATGACGGCGAGGAATGTCGATCAGAGCATTGAGTACGTCGCGCACAGCTTTTTTTTCATAAGAGCCCAGAGCTCGTAATGCAAGGAAGACGCCCGGCGGCTGCAACCGCCGAGCACCCGTTGACCGTCTGCAAACGGTCAACTTTTACCGTGCTACGCCTTGAGCACCAAGGCGTAGTATTTTTCACACACATCGTGAGAGCATATTATGTATCAAGTTACAACAAAAGCTACAAAAATCACTTCCACTGATTGGCAAAATACTAACAGCGCGTTCCAGAAAATCTTGCAGGGCGGCCCATTGCCACGTTGGGGGAGTGTGATAAAGCAGGTTAACGATGACGGCGTGGATATCCTGGAACAGATGATTTTCATCCCCGAACGCGTTCCCGAGAACGACAGTGCCGAGGCGCTAGCGACGGTAACTTTGCAGGCGCGCAACCTCAGCGCCGCATTGCAGCGACAAACAGCGGCGCGCGTGTTCATCTGCCCTGCCAAACGCACGCCGAGCGGTGACTTTAAACAGTCGGACGATCAACGATTGATGATCAAAACGCTGTCAACGTGCTTGCGACTAAAACCCGATTTTTTAACCTTGTTCGCGTCGGACGGTGACTATGCTCCGATGGTTTGGGAGCTGAGGGAATGGGGAATTAGAACCGAAGTGGTCGGACGCAATGTCGCCGGTGAGTTACGAGAAGCCGCTTATCATGTTGTTGACTTAGAAAAATTGTTAGAAGCAATTGCCGCAGAGGAGACAGCATGAGCGCGTTTGAACCTGCAGAGAATGGCTTTTTGAGGCCGCGTCGCTTCGAGCGTCGAACCTATGCGGAAATCGCCGCATCCCTACAGCCTGAGAGGGGGGAGGCAATCTATCACGCCTCTAGTAAAGCGGGTGGAGCCAAGCGCTCTCGACCTTTGCGCGACGGTGAATCCGTGGACTTAAAACCGGGTGACACGCTATCGTTGGGGCCGGCGATTGTGAAGGCGGCTTCTTTGTTTGTCACGAGGTAATGGGTATGTTGACATCAACATCGCTACCCGCCGCATTGAAGCGCGAGTTTGAGGATTTGAAGTCAGCCGGTTTCGGGGGGATTCGTCCCCCCGAGCAAACTGACTGGGGATGGTGTCTTCGGCTAAAAGAGTTGATCCTTCCCGATGGCACTCGCACCGATGCGCTTGTGCTGCTGCCGAAAAATTACCCGCTGAGTTCGCCGATTGGATTTTACTTGAAGGAGAACGCCATACTTGGCACGCTAGATCGCTCCCATCTATTCGAGGGCCGCGCATACCACGGCGCACAGGTGATACCAGGCTGGCGATGGTTCTGTGGCATAGCCGAGGGATGGCGGCCAGGGCGCCACAGTTTGCTCTCCTATGTAAATGTGGTCATGACGCTATTCAATGAGGTGGAAAATCAATGAGTATGCGCAAGTTGGTTTTCACGGAACACCACTGGCAATCATTGCAAAACCGCTTGCTTCCGCATCCGCCCGAGCGCTTTGCGTTCGGGCTGGCTCGCCCACAAAAACGCGGCGGACAACGGATTGATTACGCGGTTGAACATGTCGTTTTTCCCGATTCGACTGATTATATGCGGCAAAGCAGTGGCGGCTTGGCATTATCCCAAGCGGCGGCGGCGCATTTCAATCGGATTTCGGCCGATGCGGCAAAGGATGGTTTGGTTCCTCTGCATATTCATTCCCACCCGCCAGGAGTAAATGATTTCAGCGCTTGCGATGACTCGCATGAGTCAGAGACCAGCAGGTGGCTCAGAGCCCAAAATCAGCCGCTCTTTCTGAGCCTTGTTTTACCCTGCGGGGGTCAACCGCAAGCGCGATTATGGTCTGACGATGCCACGCACCCATGCGCAATCCAAGCCGGGTTACGACCGTTGGGTGCTGCATCGAATGAGCATGAAAACCCGGCGTTATTACGCCAAGCGGCTTTTGGACAGGGGCTTAGGCAAGCAACCAATGAACTACACATTGGTATTGTCGGCCTTGGGGGCGTAGGTATGGCCGTCATCGAGCCACTGGTCAGAGCAGGATTTCAAAACTTCACCCTGGTAGACTTTGACCGTGTGGAAGAAACCAATCTGAATCGGTTGCCTTCGGTTCATCGGCGCGACATAGGCAGGTTCAAGGTCAAAGTAGCGTCTCGGTTGATTGCCCAGGCAGGTAGAAGTGTTGGATCGGCAACCAAAGTAAAGGTCTTTACCGAGGATGTCTACACCGCATCGAGCCGCTGTAAAAGGGCTTTGCAAGCCTGCGATGTAATTTTGGCGCTGACAGACAATCACCTATCAAGGATTGAATGCCTTCAGTTGGCACTGGAGAGTGGTGCGGTCTTTTTGCAAGGCGGCGTTGAAATTCTGCTCGATGAACAGCCAAAGCGTCTGTTGGCCGAAATCTCTGGTGCCGAACTGGGACGCTACTGCCCGATCTGCTCAGGGCGTTTGCATCCTGGCCAAGCTTCGTTGGATGCCAGACGCTATGTAGGCGGTGAGGTTTGGGATCATGCACAGCAAAACGGCTATGTGCCGGATGTGCCTGCACCGTCAGTAATGTCGATCAACAGCCTGGTCGCCGGTACGCTTGTCCTTGAGTTGCAGCGACGTATAGCCGGACTTGGTTCATGGGACTTATGGCAGTGCGATTTCAATAACGGCAGTCTTCACGCGATTGAACGCATCGACGAAACACTGAATGGCGAATGCCACGTTTGCGGAAGAAGCTAGGCGTCTCGGCATTTTTTAGAAGCTCGTTGCTATCGAGCTCGCGTCGATACTGTTGGTGATCGGGTGAATGTTGACTTCAACAAAGTGCGATTGCGCAAGCTAATCGCATTTTGGAACAAAAGCTTATTTGCCTACTCCTGTCACAGCAAATTAAGTTACATCTGTCGGCTCAGGTCCGGAGGTTGCTGGTCTTTTAACTCCTGCTGTTAAAATTTATCTGTAGATGATTCAAGCTTCAGTAATCGGTACGCAAGCACAGATATGTCATATTTCTAAGCGCTTAAAATTGGCTTTATTGCCATGGATCAGGATTTTTGCCCGTCATGTTTGTTCCCAATCGTCAATCAATTTTGGCGTTCTGCCGAATACCAAAACAGGACAACCTTCATGCAATCCTGCATTGAGCCGGTATAGGAGCTTGTTCATCCGGGTTGTACTGGCGCCGTATTTTGCTTTTACGGTTTCAGCGGTTTCCTCGCCCGCTTTATTGAGCTGAGGCACCTTGTTCAAAACGAGATTCAGGTTATCGCTACGTGTCACGATGACCACCGAGCTAATCAGTCCGAATTCGTGGAACGCCCGAAAGGCATGCAAATCCCGGTCGAACTTTTCTTTGGTTGAGTTCCATTCAAAATAGAAGGCAACACGACCTTTTACATAGTCGATTTTATGCCTATCAGTAAAGGCCTCGATCAGCTGAGTTTTAGTGTCAGGGCGTTTCACTTTTTGGACTTTTCCATCAGACAAAACCTGTTCATCGTACTCATGAAGCCTCACTATAAGGTCTCCTTGAATCCGTGATTCGACCCATCCACTAGGGCGTAAAGTACGCGAAAAGTTCTGGGGTATATCGGATTTGTTTCCACCTTGCGTTCCTAAGTCTCGCTTCGTAATACGGAAAGCCAGCAAGGCCGCCTCAATTTCTTTGAGTTCCTCCGGAAAGGAATTAGCCAAAATAGCGTAAGCGATCTTTGAAGG
>NZ_LUUK01000024.1 GCF_001644025.1 Methylomonas koyamae | reverse complement strand
CAGCACCCGGTCGCGGTCGTTGAGAGCATAGGCGGCTATCACCGCCAGATTGTGATTGACGACGTTGCGATGTTCCACCATCACCCCTTTGGGCTGACCGGTGGAACCTGAGGTATAGATGACGTAGGCCAGATGTTCGGGACGCGCGCTGGGACGCGGTTGCGCGGCGCTCTGGGCGATCAGCGGCCAGTCGCTATCCAGCGCCAGGGTCTGAATCGCCAAACCGGCGCGGATTTCAGCCAAGCCGTCGGCCAAGCCGGCTTCGGTCAGCAGCAGTTGGGCGCCGCTGTCCAGTAGCAAGGCTTTGCTACGTTCGACGGGGGTATTGGCGTCCAGCGGCAGATAGGCGCCGCCGGCCTTGAGTATGCCCAGCAAGCCGACCAGCATCAGCGGCGAGCGGCGCAGACACACCGCCACGATAGTATCCGGCGCCACGCCGCGTTCTTGCAGATAGCTCGCCAGCCGGTCGCTTTGCTCGTGCAACTCCCGATAGCTGAGTGACCGCTCGTCGCCGATCACCGCCACCTGGTCGGGGCTTTTCAGGGCTTGGCGGACGAATAGGTCGTGGATGCAAAATTCGCCAAGCGGCGCGGTCTGAGTCGCGTTGAAATCGCTCAACAAGCATTGCTTTTCCGCCGGCGGAACGATTTCGATGCCGCCGATAGCCTGCTCGGGGTCGGTGATTACGCTGGTCAACAACTGCTTGAAGCAAGCCAAATGCCGCGTGATCGTGGCGTCGTCGAACAAACTGCGTTTGTACTTGATATTGATCTGCAGGCTCTGCCGGAAATCGTAAATTTCCAGCGTGTAATGGTCCTCGGTTTGTTGAAACACCTCGTACAAAGTCTCCACGCCTTGCAGCGCATCAGCGTTGTTCAACAACTCGTCGAAGAAATTTTGGTGGGTGTAGGACACCGGAAACGGATTTTCTTGCGGGTTGGCCAGATTCAATCCCAGATCCGCTAACAACCGGGGAAATGGATAGTGCGCATGGTCCAGGCAATCGAAAAATTGTTGGCGGGCTTGTTGGACCCATTGCACGAAGGCCAACTCGGTTTGCATCGTGCAAGGCACCACCATCACATTGATGTAACAACCGATACTCTGCTCGTGCGCTTGCTTGGGCCGTCCTCGCACCGGCGTGGTGACCGCCAGCGCCGATTCCTGGGTGAGCTTGTTCAAAAAAATCTGGAATGTCGCCAGAAACAGCACCGCCAAACTGGTTTTGCAGCGTGTCGCCAACTGCTTGAGAGCCGCCAGCGTCGCGTCGTCCAGCGTATATTTACGACAGCCGATGCCGTCGGCCGACAAACTGGCTTGCGGCATACGATCGTAGGGCAGATTCAAGGTCGCCGCTTGATCGGCCAATAATGCGCGCCACCAACGCCTATCCTCGTCTCCGGCGCTACCGGCCAGATAGCGGCGCTCCCATTCGACGTAGTCCAGAAAAGCCAAGTCCGGGGCTTGGCAAACCAAGGTTTCGCCAGCCAGCAAAGCATGATATTTCCGCCAAAACGACGCAATAAACAACGCGCCCGAGGTACCGTCGAAGACGATATGATGGATGACAAAGAACACATACGACCCGGCATCCGCCGCGTCGATCGCATACAGCCTGACCAATGCCTCCGTGGCTAGATCGAACGGCTGCCTCAACAGCGCCCACAAACAATCATCCAGCATTACCCCGAACTCGAGGCGAATTTCATGGCAGAGAGGACCGTCATCCAGCGGCCGAATCACTTGCTCGCTGTCGCCGGTGTCGCTCCGCTGAATAATCGCCGCCCTAAGCAGCGGATACTCCGCCAACATCGCGGCGAGCGCTTGCTGTAGTTTTTCGACCTCGACGCCGCCGGGGACCTTGAAGGTCAACGGCACGTTAAACGCGATCGACTCGGGCGCGAGTTCGTTGACATACCACAGGCCTTTTTGCACTTCGGACAACGGACTGCGAATCTCCGACGCCAAACTCAGCGAGCGTGCGGAGCCGGCGTCATGTGCCACCTTGCGCTTTTGCTGCTGTCGGCGAGCCAACAAATCGAAAAAACCGGCGAAATCGTCTATCCCCAACACCTGGCTGAATTTGATGTCCAAATCCAAAGATTCGTTCAAGCGGCCGACGAACTGCACCACGTCGATGGAATCGAAGCCGTAATCGATCAGGGACAGCGATAAATCGAGCGTCGCCAAGTCCAGCTTAAAAATGTCTTTCACCAGCTTGGCTACGACCGCCAAAGTCGGCGTATCCGGACTCAAGCCATCCGGCGGTTTTACCGTCACCGGCGCTGAATGACCGGCGGCCCGAGCTTGCAACTCGGCATCGGGCCGGTATTCCTCGAGAACAATGTGAGCGTTTACCCCACCGATGGCGTAACTATTCAGGGCAGCGCGTTTCGGCCGGTCGGAACCGGGCCAAGGACGATTTTCATGTTGCAGCGTCAAGGCATGCCCGGCCGGAAAGTCGCTATTGATCGCGTCCAGGCCGGCCACGCCAGGCAGCACTCCGTGCTCGAAGGCTTTCAACACCTTGATGATCGACGCGATACCCGAAGCGGCTTCCGGATGGCCGATACTGGGCTTCACGCTGCTGATATGCCAGCGTTTGGCGGAATCGGCGCCGGCCTGCCGGTAGGCTTGATCGATAGCGCCTAGCTCCAGCGCATCGGCCATCAGGTTGCCGATGCCGTGCGCTTCGACATAGTCGATAGAATCCGAGCCGAGGTCGGCACGCGTTAAGCACAAGCGTATCGCTTCCTTAAGACCCTGCGAATTCGGTGCCTCGAACGAATAACCTCGGCCGCCGTGATAAACCGCCGAGCCCTTAACCAAGCCCAGAATCGTGTTGCCGTCCCGCACCGCGTCGGCCAACGGTTTTACGATCAACACCCCGGCCCCTTCGCTGCGCAAATAGCCGTTGGCGGCATCGCCAAAGCTTTTGGTTTGATTGTCCGGACTCAAGATGTCCCGGTACAAACCCTGACGGGAAGCTTCGGTAAATTCGTCGGCACCGATCACGTTGACGCCGCCGACCAGCGCTTGTTGACATTCGCCGGCCCGCAGGCTTTGTATGGCCCGATGTAATGCAACATACACACTGGTGCAAAACGTGTTGATCGTTTCACTGGGACCTTTCAGGTTCAATTGAAACGAAACCTTGTTGGCGAGCGGAATTTGGTAGGCCACATCCGGTGTCGGCACCGTATCCCGGCTGCCGATGTAAACAGCAGTCGTACTTTTTATCAGCGCGGACAGATCAAGCCGATAGTCATGCAACGCGTCTTCGATGCATTGATAAAGTAACTGCTCCTGACGCGGTAAAGCCGCGAAGTCGGCCCGCGACATCTTCAGGCATTCCAGGGCCTGCAATCTGCCCGGATCGACCCGAGCATAGGTCAATTCCGACTTTCCCGGATGGCTGGCGACGTGCAACGGCGAACCTGAAATGACTTTCCGCCACAACGCGGCGGCATTCTCGGCTTCCGGAAATATGCCGGCCATGCCTATCACGGCGATAGCGAAAGGATCGAGCTCGGGACCTTGCCCCTTCACGGCTGTCGGGATTGATTCCAAGGGATCGTCAACCGACGAAACGTCGCCGAAGGACAAGACCTCATCCAGCAAATACCGCGTGAGCAAATCCAAACTGGGATAATCGAACAGCACCGTCGACCTCAAGGCGCACTGCAAGCGCTTTTCAAGCTCTACCTTGAAGTCGACCGCCTGCATCGAATCCGCGCCCAAGGCTGCGAAATTCTGATCGTCGGCCACCTCGTTGGGGCTGTCCAACTCCAGAAACTCAATCAACAAATCGCGAATGAAGTCGGTCAATAGGGCTTGGCGCGAACCGGAACCCGCGACGGCGAGCCGATCTAAAACGCCGCTGGCGTCGATGAACTCGCCGCGCGTTCGCGGAAACTGTATATCCGTCCCCATGATATATAAGCAAATAATTTAAGAATGATCGAAAATTAGCGCGAAAACAGCTAAAAAACCCGAATTAAAGATGACCGCCACATTGGCGCGTCTTGGCAAAATACGAAGCAGCTTGAAACGCGGGCGTGCGGACGGTTATCTGTTCACCAGGCGCCGGAAATTAATCGCTCAACCCATGCCAAGTCCGGCAAAAATAAACGGCAAATAACTAGCCGTATCCGATACCGTTTTAATTTGAATTCCATGCCGGAAGCTATTCATACCCCAACATCAAAATCGCGACAGTCCCAACCCGGATAGCAAGCCTTTGCCGATACACCATTGCTCGCGTTAATTCCGCCGGCTTTCAATGTTTCGAAGCACCTTTAGCTATAAGCCGGAGCTCACGCTATTAAGGACCGGGACGCAATATAGCCAGCATCACTTCACCCTTGGATTTACCGACCTCGTCATCGTGAAAATGACAAAATGTTTTCAGAAACACACAGCGGGACGTTTTTTTTACGGTATGAATACCGAATGTGCCGTAGAAGCGCTTCGCGTTAATCAGACTTTGAAAACCGGAATTGAGATTGGCAATCAAGAAATTCGAAAGCTGTTTTTCAAAAAACAAATCGGGATCGTAGTCGCCCAACTCCGGAATTAATCCATTTTTTATGCAATAACCCAAATGAACGTAAGCAATCTGGTTGTAGCAGATATTATATTCTACGGCATTGAAATGCCCGGTATCGTCGATGTAACAAGACTCCGGAATTGAAAACTCGCCATTCATCAGCATACCCTGAATACCCAAGTCTTCCTGCTGTTGAAAATACGCCTTTTTTAAGTACCGACAACTCTCCCGATAAGGCGTCAACACCGTTTTTACAAACGAAGCGTCAATATCCGTTAAACTGAGCGCTTCCCGCTCCGGCAATTCCAAAATAGAAGTCATTAGTTAATTCCCACATAAAAAGGCAAGTCGTCGTAAATCCCGATTCTGTAACTTTTGCTTTTCTCTCCGGGTTGTATGGATGACGCTTTGTGTACCAGGGGTCGGTTATCCCAGATAATCAGATCGCCCTCTTCCCAATAATGCGTGTGAATATGTTCCGGTTTTTCCGCAAAGTCGAATAAGGCCTGCATCACCCGTTCATTTTCTTCGTAACTCAGACCGGCCAGCTTGGTGGTAAAGCCGCTACTGATATACAGGATTTTCTCGCCCGTGACCGGATGTTGGATTACGGCCGGATGGTTAACCGGCGGGACTTCGTTGTGAATACGATCGAGCAATTCGGCAAGCGATTTGTCGATATCCGACGCTTGAACCTTATAGCGCATTTTACCTTCATGAACCGCGGTAGCCGTTTCGACGTAAGACCTGAGTTCATCCGGCAGTTTGCTGTAAACCGCCGCCATATCGATGTAAGAGGTTTCTCTCGCCGATTTGGGAAAAACCAACGGATAAATCGAAGTAAACGACAATGGATGCTTTTCGAAAGCGCAATCGGTGTGCCAATACCGCCCCGTGCCGGAAACGCCCAGTTTTTTGCCGTCCGCTTCGATCACATTCGACGAAACGAATACTTCCGGGTGATCAGGATGATGGTATTGAGGCTGGAAATATACTTGCGGACGACCGAGTTTCCGAGTGAATGCAACATATCTTTCGGCATTCAGCTCCTGACCGCGCAAGACCACCAATTTATTTTTATATATTAATTGTCTAATCAGCGCCAGTTCCGGCGCGTTTTCGGACAAACTATTGACATCCAAGCCAATAATTTCCGCACCGATTTTACCCTGTTTCGCTTCGTTAATTTCCAATCCCTTACTCTTAGTAATCATGCGCGCTACCCTTAATAATAGTAATGTTAATAGAACAAGTTTCGACCAACCTAACCGTATCGAATGTTAATTGCCGATACCGACGTAAAACGGCAAGTCATCGTAAATACCGACCCGATACATTTTGCTGGTTTCTCCCGGCTTGACGCCGGATGCCTTGTGTATAACCGAGCGGTTATCCCATATAATCAAATCGCCTTCTTCCCAATAGTGAGTATGCACGTGTTCGGGACGTTCGATAAAATCAAATAGCGCCGTCAACGCGCGCTGATTTTCCTCGTGAGTCAAACCTGCGATTTTTGTCGTAAATCCGCTACTGATGTAAAGCGAAAACTCACCGGTTACCGGGTGCTGAATAACGGCGGGATGCTCGACCGGCGGCACTTCGCTATTAATCCTATCGAGAAGCTCGGCCAGCGATTTATCGATATCGGACGCTTGAACTTTGTATCGTAATTGCCCCGCATGGATATAGATTTTATCGTCGACATACTGTCTTAAATCCGCAGGCAGATTTTCCAATACCGTTACCATATCGATGTAAGAGGTTTCCCTAGACATTTTCGGGAAAATCAAGGGATAAACCGAGGTAAACGACAAGGGATTCTTTTCGAACGCGCAGTCGGTATGCCAATATTTTCCGGTACCGGAAACGCCGATTTTGTTACCGTTTTGGTCCGGCACATTCGAAGAAACAAATATCTCGGGATGATCCGGATGATGATATTGCGGCTGAAAATAGACTTGCGGCCGCCCAAGTTTACGGGCGAATGCAACGTATTTTTGTTCATCCAATTCCTGATCGCGCAGTACAACCAGTTTATTCTTGTAGATCAAGCTACGAATCATGCCCAGTTCCGGCGCGTCATCCGCCAACCCATTGATATCCAGGCCACGGATTTCGGCGCCTATTTTTCCGGATTTTGATTCGATCACTTCCATTTCCAAGGTCTCAACGCTCATACATACTCTCCTCTAACCAAAGGTGAAGGTTTTATAAATTTCCCGGCGGATAACAGTTCATAAAATGCTCCGCCAATACGCCTTAACGAAACCCGGTCGCGGCGAAAATCCGCCTCGCGCTAATTGACTTGCCGAACTTGGCCAGCCCAATAAGGCATTCTTAATTCTCGTTTTAATATTTTGCCGCTCGGGTTCCGAGGCAGCTTTTCGAGAAAATCGATCGACTTTGGCGCCTTGAAGTCGGCGATTCGATTTCGGGTAAAGTTAATCAGTTCGCGCGCCTTAATCGCTTGGCCTGGCCGCAATACGACAAACGCCTTGACGACCTCGCCCCAACGCTCGTCTGGTATACCGATGACCGCCGCTTCGGCGACAGCTTCGTGCTCGCACAGCGCCGCTTCTATTTCGGCGGGATAAATGTTTTCGCCGCCGTAAATAATCATGTCCTTGATCCTGTCGCAGATATACAAATAGCCTTCCTCGTCGACGTAACCGGCGTCTCCGGTTCTAATCCATCCGCCTTCGGACAGGCACTCCCGGGTTGCCTCGTCGTTGTTCCAATAACCAATCATGTTAGCGGGCGACTTAATCGAGATTTCGCCGACCGCATTAGCCGGCAAGGCATTTCCTGATATATCCGATACACGTATCTCCACACCTGGCAAAGGTCTGCCCGCGGATTCTTGACGTTTTGGATGTGCCGGCGAGTGATCTTCGGGGCGCAGGCAAACCGCCATATTGCCGGTTTCGGTCATACCGTAGATTTGGAAAAATCCGCAGTTGAAACGCTGCATCGCCTTTTGCAGCAACGCAGGCGCGATGGGCGATCCACCGTATAAAAAACCCCGTACCGACGATAAATCGGTGGTTTCGCAAGAAGGTTCCGCCAAAGTGGTTTGAATCATCGCGGGTACCATCGGCACTTTGCTAATCCGGTGACGTTCGATCAGTTCCAACACCTTCCAAGCAATAAACGTATCGATAATGAAACCTTGCGCGCCGGCGATGAAGCCCTGAATCGCCCACCAAATTCCGCCCATGTGAAATTGCGGCAGTGAAATCAGCAATTTGTCGTCCGGATTCAAGTTCATCCAATGATCGCCTTGCTCGCGCATTCCCTGCATCAATCTAAAGAACGAATAATTCGGCAGTTGCACGCCTTTTGGATGGCCGGTAGTGCCGCTGGTATACATTTGCACAACGACTTCATC
Organism: Methylomonas koyamae; assembly: GCF_001644025.1. Taxonomy (GTDB): domain Bacteria; phylum Pseudomonadota; class Gammaproteobacteria; order Methylococcales; family Methylomonadaceae; genus Methylomonas; species Methylomonas koyamae_A. The sequence continues at coordinate 1,210 of NZ_LUUK01000024.1, read as the reverse complement.
CGGCGAATAAGTCAGACCGACGCCATTCGGCGAAAATTGATCCCGCCAATTTTGAAAACCCGAATAACCCTCGAATTCGCCATCCAATACGATAATCTTGCGTAAACTCGGCAATTCGCTTTTCACGGCCCCGATTCTTTCTAGTAACTCCCGAGAGATAAACAAAATCTCGGCGTTGCCGTGCTGCAGAATGTAATGAATTTCCTGCGGGGTCAGCCGCCAGTTAATTCCGATTAAAACCGCTCTGGCTTTTGCGCAACCGAATAGCACTTCGTAGCTATTAATACTGTCCTTGCTCAATATCGCAACGCGCGCCCCAGGCTCTATCCCGACAGCTAACAGACCCGCCGCTACTTGATTAGCCCGTTGATCGAATTCGCGAAACGTCAAACTCTGCTCTTCGAATACGAAGGCAATTGAATCCCCCTGGTATTGCGCTTGCCATGTAGAGATTTCGGCGAGAGTTTGAGGCGACGTTAAGATCATGGTTATCTATGCAGCAATAAGATTGCTTCAACTAAATGCAACAAACGCGCCACTTAGAAAAACTAGAAACAACCGAGCCATCATCAAAAATATAACCAATTGAAAATTAGTGTATTTTTTTAAATAAAGACAACCAAAAACCCCTATGTTCGCCTAGCAAAACCGTAAAATGGGTTTGCTGAAATGCTTTGCGAATCGACTAGTAAAAAAAGTAAGTGATTTCACCTGTTTTTATTGCGTTAAAACACATAGCTTAAGAAACCTCGCCGAGCGTTTGAGCCCTTCAACCTACCGCCTTATTCAACGCGACTCTCACAAAACCAGGATAATCGACGAATTGCGTCGCGGTCTGGCACCGCACCCAATCGCGATGAGACACTGATGCGCCGCGTTTTGTAGTCAACGCCTATCGGACGACAACACAGAGTGAACTGCCCCGGGAATTTCGAAGGCCCATTGATGTGAGTCATACCGGCTTAACTAACTCGGAAAGGTGTTGCCGGAGAAGAGGTAAATGACCAACCGAAAAGAGATGGACAAAACATACGCCGCCAGCCGTTGCAGCTGCGGCGCTTTGTCAGTGGGTGAAGCTGATTATTGGCAGGCGAGTCTTTTGTTAATCGTCATCCTTCCGGAGGAAAACTCCCGCCATTTGTTCCGCTCTTTGCAAAAGAGGGCTGGAGAGATTTTCCAAATATATCCCCTCCTGATTAGCAAGCTCCTT
>NZ_LUUK01000023.1 GCF_001644025.1 Methylomonas koyamae | reverse complement strand
CCCGACGGCAGCGTGCGGGCGCTCTATCAACCCTTTGCGGACTGGTTGGACGGCATCGATCAGGCCCAGCTGATGCAAAAGTCCCGAGAGGCGGAGATGTTGTTCCGCCGGGTTGGCATCACCTTCAACGTCTATGGCGACGAGGCCGGCGCCGAGCGGCTGATTCCGTTCGATGTCGTGCCGAGGATTCTGGCGGCCAGCGAATGGCGGCAATTGGCCGACGGCGCGATTCAGCGGGTGAGGGCCTTGAACGCGTTTCTGAACGATCTCTACCACGATCGGGAAATCGTCAAGGCCGGCATCGTGCCCGCCGCCATGCTGGAAAACGAAATGTACCGCCCGGAGATGCAGGGCGTCGCGGCGCCGGGCGGTATCTACGCGCACATCGCCGGCATCGATATTGTGAGAACCGGCGAGAATCAATTCTACGTGCTCGAGGACAACTTGCGGACGCCGTCCGGCGTGTCCTACATGTTGGAGAACCGCAAAATGATGATGCGCTTGTTCCCGGAATTATTCCGTCGCTATGCGGTGGCGCCGGTCGAGCACTATCCGCAAGTGCTGTTGAACAATCTGCGAGCGGTGGCTCAGCCCGGCGTGCAAGATCCGACGGTGGTGTTGCTGACGCCGGGCGCCTACAACAGCGCCTATTTCGAACATGCGTTTCTGGCGCAGCAAATGGGTATCGAACTGGTCGAGGGCCAGGACTTGTTCGTCGAGGACGATCTGGTGTATATGCGCACCACCGACGGTCCCAAGCAGGTCGATGTGATTTACCGTCGTATCGACGACGACTTCATCGATCCTAAAGCCTTCCGGCCGGATTCGCTATTGGGCGTGCCGGGTATCGTCGAAGCCTATCGCAACGGCGGCGTGACGCTGGCCAACGCGATCGGTACCGGCGTTGCCGACGACAAGGCCACGTATACCTATGTCCCGGACATGGTTCGGTTCTATCTGGGCGAGGAACCGATCCTGTCCAACGTGCCGACCTACAAACTGGCGGAAGCAGACGACCGCAAATACGTGTTGGAGCACCTGGACGAATTGGTGGTCAAGGAAGTACAGGGTTCCGGCGGTTACGGCATGTTGGTCGGTCCGACCGCTTCCAAGCAGCAAATTCTGGAGTTTCGTGATCGCATTCTGGCCGATCCGGATAATTACATTGCCCAGCCGACCCTGGCGCTGTCGACCTGCCCGACCCTGGTCGAAGCCGGCGTGGCGCCGCGCCACGTGGATCTACGGCCCTTCGTGCTGTCCGGCAAGACCGTGACCTTGGTACCCGGCGGTTTGTGCCGGGTCGCGATGCGGGAAGGGTCGCTAGTCGTGAATTCCTCGCAGGGTGGCGGGACCAAGGACACTTGGGTGTTGAACGAGGACAAACCATGCTGAGCCGCACCGCCGACCATTTGTACTGGATGGCGCGCTACATCGAGCGCGCCGAGAACATGGCCAGGGTCCTGGATGTCACCTACCGGATGTCGCTGGTCGCCAATAGTCCTTACGACGAAGCCGCGCGCTGGAAACCGCCGGTGCTGATCGCCGACGATATCGAGGTATTCGAACGCGATTACGGGACCTATACCGCCGCCAACGTGATTCGCTACATGGCGCTGGACGAACGCAATCCGTCCAGCATCGTCAGCGCGCTGGGCGCGGCGCGCGAGAACGCCCGCGCCGTGCGGGTCGCGATGTCTTCGGAAATGTGGGAAACCGTCAATGCGTTGTGGATAGAGCTAAGACAACGCATCCGCGGTGGCTTGCCCGAAGCCGAAATCGGCGAGTTCTGCGATTGGGTCAAGTCCCGTTCGCACTTGTTTCGCGGCGTTACCTTCGGCACGATGTTGCGTGACGACGGTTACAAATTCGTGAGGATCGGTAGTTTCGTCGAACGGGCCGACAACACCGGGCGGCTGCTGGACGCCAAATTTCAACTGTTGTTGCCCGACGCCGATCAAACCACCGAAGTCGATTATTACGAATGGAGCTCCTTGCTGCGGTCGGTATCGGCGTTCGAGGCTTACCAGAAAGTGTTCCGCGATACGCTGGAGCCCTGGAAAGTCGCAGAATTGCTGGTGTTGCGCGACGACATGCCGCGTTCGCTACACGCCTGCTACGACGAATTGGCGCCGATCCTGGAACAGTTGTGCGGCCGGCGCGGTCGAGAATGTCTGCGCTTGGCCGGCGAAAACCACGCACGCCTGCATTTCGGCCGGATGAGCGACATCGTTCGCACCGGTTTGCACGCGTTTCTACAAGATTTCATCGTCCGCAACAATGCGTTGGGCGTCGAGATACAGCGTACCTTTCTGAACGGTCCGTCCTGAAGAACGCCCCTAAAAACGTCCCTAGCGGCAGGACCGGTTCGGTTAATGGATAGTTACACTCACGAGGAAATTGGATGATCAATTCACTGATCCACCCCAGGCACGGCGACAAAGCCAATTCCGCCTGGTTCGACGAATTTCTGGTCAAACTGTTGGAAAACCGCGACCGCACCGGCCTGACCGAGATGATCCGCGAAATCGACGCGATGATGATTACCGTCGAGCCGGGTTGTTCGGCCGCCTATGTCAGCGAACTGGCGCTGATGACGCCGTACCATTATTTGGTGACCTTGGAAACTGAATCGCATTGGACCCATATTTTGCGTATCGACATGAATTCGCCGGATCTGCTGGTCCGCGAAGTGCGCGATGCGGGGCGCGGCGATATTTTTCGGGCCTTGAACGAGGTCTACCCGATCGGCGCCCACAAACCCAATTCGCGCTACATGGGCGAAGTGTTTCGGGTCAGCAACCTGCACGAGGTGGTCGAACAGCAAAAGTCGCGGGAGATTCGCTTCTTTAACCAGGACCAGATCCGTAAGCTGGGTTTGCCCGGCAACATGGCCATCGTCAAGCCCTCGCCATACACCCACAATATTGTCGGCTACTGGGAACGGCCGCCCGAAGATCTGCGAGTCTACGCATTAGGTAACAGTATCATTCGCGACGACGTCAATCGCGGCTATCTGGAAGCCAAGGAAATGCAGGCCGAGCTGGGTCTGGAGCGGCTGATTCAGCCCATCGACCATCTGGCGACTCGGGTATACAGCCAGAATCGCGAAGTGGCAATCCTGGAGTATCTGACCTTGTCTAGTTACTTCTATTGGGGTTCTTACGATATCGCCAACCAGAACTCGTCGACCAACGTCACCAAAAGCATACACTATGCCGAGGAGAGTTTTAGTCCGGCCAAGGTGTTTACCGCCGCCAATCAACCCTATTTCGTCAATCATTTGGTCGGTCTGCCTTCGCCGACCGAAAATTTCGTCCGCAATTACGGGCCGCGCCTACATCACGTGGCGCTCGGCGTCGCCGACGGCGATACCGGCGGCCGGGCCAACATCGACTACGTGGTCGATGCGATTCGCGCCAAGGGCAAGGACTTTTTGCTCGACGTGATCGGCTCGCGCGAGGAAGGCTTGAAGCAGATTTTTTCCAGCGCCTCGGAACACTCGTCTCTGATTGTCGAATACGTGCAGCGCTTCGGCGATTTCGACGGCTTTTTCACCAAACAAAACGTCGCCGAGCTGACCCATGCCGCCGGCGTCGAGGAAAATCTGCGGCTGCTGCAAGCGGAAAGCGAAGCCGCCAACCCAGTGGTAACTCCATGAGCATCAAAGTCGCGATCAATCACAAGACCTGTTACCGCTACGACCAATCGATACAGCTCAGTCCGCACGTACTGCGGCTGCGGCCGGCCGCGCATTCGCGGACGCCGATCAGCGCCTATTCGCTGACCATCAAGCCGGACAAGCACTTCATTAACTGGCAACAAGACCCGTTCGGCAACTACCTGGCCAGACTGGTGTTCCCGGAAAAAACTCGCGAATTCTCGATCGAAGTCGATCTAATCGCCGAAATGACGGTGATCAATCCGTTCGACTTTTTCCTGGAGGAATACGCCGAAAAATACCCGTTCGGCTATCCCGAACAATTGGCCAAGGAATTGGCGCCGTATCTGGAAGTCAAGGACGACGGTCCGTTGTTGGGCAAATTTCTGAAAACCTTGGATCGGCGCGAACGCGGCGTCGTCGATTTTCTGGTCGATATCAATCAAGCCGTGCACAAGGCTGTGACGTATTCGATCCGGATGGAACCCGGCGTGCAGACCTGCGAGGAAACCCTGGAGCGTAAAGTAGGTTCTTGTCGGGATTCGGGCTGGCTGTTGGTGCAGGTGTTGCGGCATATGGGATTGGCGGCGCGCTTTGTGTCCGGTTATCTGGTGCAGTTGACCGCCGACGTCAAGGCGCTGGATGGACCGTCCGGCACCGAAGAAGACTTCACCGATCTGCACGCCTGGACCGAGGTGTACATCCCCGGCGCCGGCTGGATCGGTCTGGATCCGACTTCCGGCCTATTCGCCGGCGAGGGCCATATTCCGCTGGCCTGTACTGCCGACTATGTCAGCGCGGCGCCGGTCAGCGGCGGCTTCATCGGCAAGGCGGAAACGTCGTTCGAGTTTTCCAACCGGGTCAGCCGTATCTACGAAGACCCGCGCGTGACCAAACCCTATACCGACCGGCAATGGGAGGAGATCGATCTGCTCGGTGAAAAGGTCGATGCCGAATTGAGTCTCGGCGACGTCCGCTTGACGATGGGCGGCGAACCGACCTTCGTGTCCATCGACAACATGGACGCGCCGGAATGGAACACCGCCGCCGACGGTCCCGAGAAGCGCAAGCTGGCCGGCAAACTGCTCCGGCGTTTGCGCGAGGTATTCGCACCGGGGGGCATGTTGTATTTCGGCCAGGGCAAATGGTATCCGGGCGAACCGTTGCCGCGCTGGCAAATGGCGTGTTTCTGGCGTAAGGACGGTGTGCCGGTCTGGAAAAATCCGGCGCTGTTCGCCGATGAAACCAAGGACTACGGTTACGGCCGCGAGCAGGCCGACGCTTTTATCCGCGAATTGGCAAAACGCTTGGGTCTGCGCGGCGATTGCATCCTGCCGGGTTACGAAGATCCGTTGTACTACCTGCTGCACGAAGGATTGTTGCCGGAGAATATCGATTTCAGCCATGCTGATTTGAAGGACGATCTGGAGCGGCAACGCTTGGTCAAGGTGTTGAGCGCCGATCTCGGCGCGCCTGCCGGTTACGCGTTGCCGTTATACTGGGATTACCGCGCCGGTGTATGGTGCAGCAGTCCCTGGCGGTTCAGACGTGGCGACATGTTTCTGGTGCCTGGCGATTCGGCGATGGGTCTGCGTTTGCCGTTGAATAGTCTGCCCTGGGTGGCGGCGGCCGATCGCGATCCGTTGATCGAACGCAGCTTGTACGACGCGGTGCCGCCGCTCGGCGACATCGATTCCGAAGTCAGCCGCCGCTACAGCAAGACGGTCAAACAAGATCCGCTGCACCCGAACGAAATGGCGTCGGCCGACGACCGCGCTCCGCACGCCGGCGGCTGGACGCCGCACACCGCATTAACGGTTGAAGCTCGCGAGGGCCGGCTCTATGTGTTCCTGCCGCCGACCCAGGAGCTCGAGCATTATCTGGATATCGTTGCCTCGGTCGAAGCCGCCGCCGCCGCGCTGAAAATGCCGGTCGTTATCGAGGGCTACCAACCGCCGCACGATTTGCGCTTGTTGCGCTTGCCGGTAACCCCCGATCCGGGTGTCATCGAGGTCAATATTCATCCGGCCGCCAATTGGAAGGAACTGGTGTTCAACACCACTTCGCTTTACGAACAGGCCCGGCTGACCCGTCTCGGTACCGAAAAATTCATGCTGGACGGCCGCCACACCGGCACCGGCGGCGGCAACCACGTTACGTTGGGCGGGATCACGCCGGTGGACAGCCCGATGTTGCGTCGGCCGGATTTGCTGCGCAGCTTGATTACCTATTGGCAACATCATCCAGCGCTGTCCTATTTGTTCTCCGGCTTGTTCCTCGGCCCGACCAGCCAGGCCCCGCGGGTTGACGAGGCCCGCAACGATAGTTTGTATGAGTTGGAGATCGCCTTCCAGCAAATGCCGGATGGCGAGGTGATGGCACCGTGGCTGGTCGATCGCCTGCTGCGCAATCTGCTGGTCGATATGACCGGCAACACCCACCGCAGCGAGTTCTGTATCGATAAACTCTACGCGCCGGGCGCCGACGCCGGCCGCTTGGGTCTGCTGGAGCTGCGCGCCTTCGAAATGCCGCCGCATGCCCGGATGAGCTTGATGCAGATGCTGCTGCTGAGAACGCTGGTGGCCTGGTTTTGGCGTCAGCCCTATAGAAAGCCGCTGGTGCGCTGGGGAACTCAATTGCACGACCGCTTTATGTTGCCGCATTTCGTGGCGGCCGACATTCAGGATGTGGTGCGCGATTTGCAAAGCGCCGGCTACGAGTTCAAGGCCGAATGGTTTGCGCCGTTTTTGGAGTTTCGTTTCCCGCGCATCGGCACGCTACGCGTCGGCGACTTGCATCTGGAATTGCATCAAGCCATCGAACCCTGGCACGTGCTGGGCGAGGAAATCACCAGTACCGGCACGGCCCGCTACGTCGATTCGTCGGTCGAGCGCTTGCAAGTCACGCTGAGCGGCACGATGGGCGACCGCTACGCATTGACTTGCAACGGTCGCTTGGTGCCGCTACGCGCCACCGGCAAGCAAAGCGAGATGGTGGCGGGTATCCGCTATCGCGCCTGGAATCCACCGTCGGCGCTGCATCCGACGATAGGGGTGCAAGCACCGCTGGTGTTCGACTTGATCGATACCTGGAACGGCCGGTCTATCGGCGGTTGCACCTATCACGTCAGCCATCCGGGCGGGCGCAGTTACGAGACCTTGCCGGTCAACGCCTACGAAGCCGAGGGGCGCCGGGTCAGCCGTTTCTGGCAACACGGCCACACCCCCAGCGTCGCGCCTTTCGACGTGCCGGCGGAGGATATCAACAAAGACTTTCCGTTTACGTTGGATTTGCGCTGGCAAGCCAGGTAATGGGTTTGCTAGCGCCCGCGCCGACTGGTTGCGGGTGCGGGTAATCCGCTGACCGGATTCGGCCGACAAATCTTGGCGGGTCAGTCGCGACGAATGCCGCCCCGATTGGACGCGGAACGAGGCGCTTGGGTTTGGCGTTTCGCGCTATCCAAGTGCGTCGCCCGGCTAAATCTTGAAACGCTGCGCGGTCTGGCGCATCGCGGTGGCGATGCCGGCCAGATTACGCGGCAGCTTGGCGGTTTGTTCGGCCACGTCGCTGTTTTCGTCGCTCATTCGGGCGATCTGCTCGACATGCACCGCGATTTGCTGGCTGGCTTCACCCTGCTCGCGGATCGCCCTGGAAATCGCATTGGCTTCGGCTTCGCTATCTTGGGTGCGTTCGGTGATCAATTTCACCGAATTTCCCGCGCCGTCGGCGACGGCGACGCCGGTTTCCACTAACTCGACCGCTTCGGTCATTCGGGCCGCGGCATCCTTGACGCCGGCTTGAATGGCGGTGATTTTGACGCCGATGTCGCGGGTTGCCACCGCGGTACGCTCGGCCAGCTTACGAACTTCGTCGGCCACCACCGCGAAACCGCGGCCTTGTTCGCCGGCTCGCGCCGCCTCGATCGCGGCATTCAACGCCAGCAAATTGGTTTGTTCGGCGACGTCGCGGATGACTCGAATAATTCCGGAAATTTCCTCGGAGGCGGCGCCCAGATGTTGGACCGACATCGAAGTCTGTTCGATGCGTGTGGCGATTTCCCGCATCTGCCGGATCGAATCGGCAATGACAGCGCCGCCGCTGCGGGCGGCATCGCCGGACTGGTGGGCCAGGTCGAAAGCGCGAGCGGCGTTCTCCGCCACTTGATTGATGCTAACCGTCAACTCCTCGACCGTCGCGGCCATGCTGGCGGCGGCTTCCGACTGGCGTTCCGAGCTTTGCGAGGCCAGATCGGCGGTCGTCAGCAGCCGTTCGGCATTGCTGGCGTTGTCGGCGATACCGTTCAGCAGATCGCGTAGCGCCGCTTGTATCGCGGCGGCGACCCGATTCACCGCGTCGGCGGTTTCGCCGATTTCGTCGTGCTTGTCGACGTTGGCTCGCAACGAAAAATCCAGGCGCTCGGCGATTGCCGTCGTCGTCGTATCGATATGTCTGAGCCGAGGCACGATGGCTTTGAACAACCAGGCGTTCAAGCCGATGGCGGTCAGCAACACGGCCAACGTGACGGCGACGGTCAGCGTTTGGCTGGACTCGGTCAGCGTATTGGCGTCTTGCTCGGCCTTGTCGGCATTGGCTAGACTGGCTTCGACCAAGACGTCTATCGTCGGCAGCAACTCGCGAAACGCGGAGCGGCCGGCGCCGCGAAAATAACTCAGCGCCGACTCGTATTCGCCTGCTTTGATCAAGGCTTCGAATTGCTGGTGGCTTTGCAGATAGGCTTGCAATTTATCCCGGTAGAGCCGGTGGCGGGCGATTTCGTCGGCGCCGGTCAGCAGCGGTAGCAAGGCTTGTTCGTGACTTTGCAAGTCGGCCGAATTTTTGTTCATCCGGTTTAGCGTTTCGGCAATCTCGTCGGCGGAGCGGGTCAGCAGCAGCTGGGTTTCCCGGTTGCGGTAGTCGATCAGCGCCGACTTCATCGCCTCGGTGTGGCGGATCTGCGGCAACAAAACATGGTGAGTATGTTCCAGCGTGTCGGCAATACGATTCAGCCCGACCATGCCGATACCGCCGACCACGGCGGTTAATAGGAATACCGCGACGAACGCGAAGATGAGTTTTTGCGAGATGCGCATGCCGTCTGTCCTTGGCTGAACGGAAAAAATGAGAGCTTGGCCCGCTTGGCTGGACCGGAGATCATAAGTTTAGCCAAGTTTGACGGCGGCGAAGCAATGAGGACGTCGAGGAGGGCACTTCCCGTTGTGTCGGGAATCAACTCGGGTGGCGTTTAGGCCGTCGCTTTTGCCGCCAGCGGATGAAGCCGGTGACAAACAGCGTTGGACACGCCAAACCGGTGAGAAACACCAATATCCGCCCGGTCATCCCGAAGGCCTGACCGGAATGCAGCGGCCATTGCCAATGGGTGAAGATTTCCCCGGCCGTAGCGGTCGGCAGGCTGGGGTCGTCCAGATCCAGAATCTTACCGCTGTAACGGTCGATCACCGTGCAGCGGCGTTCCAATAGGCTACCGGGCGCATCGACGCCGTCCTGGCAAACCGTGTAAGTCTGGTTTGGATTCGGCGCGCCGTAAATCCAGTGCGGCCGGCCTGTTGGGTATTGTTTCAATGCGATCGCCACCGCTTCGTCCATGCCGATGGCCGGCGCATCCGGCTTGGGCGCCGCGGATTGAAACCAATAGCGGTAGGTTACCGGCGAAAACAGCTCCAGCACTGGCACCACGTTATGCGGCAGCACCATATATATCCCGGAAAATAACACCGGCACCATCACCAGCAAGGTGTAAAAGCCGCTGATTTTATGCAGATCGTAATTGAAGCGTACTTTGCCGGCTCCGGGTTTAAACGTCAGTGCTTGCCGCCATTTGCCGGTCAGCGGCCACCAGACGATCAGGCCGGTCAAGGTCGAAATAATCAGCAGTGCTGCCGAGATGCCGACGATCACCGTACTGATGTCCTCGGACGGAATCAGCAGAGCGTAATGTAGTTCGAACATCAGGCCAATAAAGGTGTTGGGTTGCCAGTTGTCGGATCGGCCTTGCAGTAGTTTGCCGGTGACTCGCGCCGTGTAAGGGTCGACCGCCACCAGCCAGCGTTCAACGGCTCCGGCGTTTGGAAAGGCAAAGTTCAATTTGAACGCTGCCTCCGCGTTGCGCGGATAAGTGGCGAAGGTATGCTTCGCGGTTGACGGCATCGCTTGCCGGCCAACCTCGAAAATTTCCGCCAAGGGTCGATATTCGGCATGCTCCGGTGGTTGCACCGTTAACATCTCGGTGTGCAACCATTCGTCGATTTCCGCATGAAACACCAGAATACTGCCGGTGATGCCGTAAATCGACAGCAAAAACCCCAAGGTCAAACCCAACCAGAGATGGGCAGTCAGCCAGCGTTGGCGCCGAGCTTTCAAACGAATCAGGCGTTGGCTTGGAGTATGGCGAAGAGGTATCGTCGCTAACTTATCGGCTTTGATGTCCATGGTTTTAGTCGAAAACAAATTTGGTCGTGACGGCAAAAGCATCTAGTCATCAATAGGACGTCTCAGTAAAGAAAATCCCCACGTCGATTGGCATTTGATCAATATTTGTTGGCACATCTGTCACGGTTGGGTTAAGTGGATTGGCAGCATTGAGGTCGATCTGGTATATCCCGACTTATTGAGCTGTTGAATATGCCTTGCCAAAACGGACTAAAACTCCAAGCGTACCGAACCCATGGCTGTCAGTGGCGCACCAGGGTAAATCCCAACTCGCGGCGGGGCGTTTTGAAAAGGATCGGTGGATTCGTAGTAGGTTTTATCCAGCAGATTGCGGACATTAAATTGGGTGATCAAGCGGGATTTGCCAAGCTGATAGGTATAGCTGGCAAAGGCATCCAAGCGGGCATAGCCGGGTAATACAAAGGTATTATCGTTGTCACCTTGCCGTTGTCCCGCGGCAAACAAACCCAGGCCAAAACTCAAACCGTTCAACGGTTCGTAGTGATGAATATCGTATTTGAGCCATAAACTGCCGGAATGCTCCGGCACATTGTTAAGACGGTGGCCCTGCAGACCGGAAAAATCTTTGGTGATACGCGCATCGGTAAAGGCATAGTTGCCGATGATGCTGATCTCATCGGTCAGCCGTCCGGCCATATCCAACTCAATACCTTGACTGCGGGCTTTGCCGATAGCCGCACTGGCGAAAGGATCGGGGCTGTTGAAATCCCGGGTCATCAAGTTTTCTTTGGTTAAATGGTAATACGCCAGTGTCGTGGACAGGCGCTGGTCGAAAAACTCGGTTTTAACCCCGGCTTCGAATTGCTCGCCGATTTCCGGATTGATAGTAGCGCCGGAGGTCGTTATGTCGTTGTTGGCACCGAAAGAAGTGGTCCAGTTACCGTAAATGCTGGCCCAGGTCCAGGGTTGATAGAGAAGACCCACCCGTGGGCTGAAACCTTCATCCCGGCGCGAAGGCAGAGCGGCGTCAGCAGTACTGGCCGAATTACCTATGCCCAAACCGGTTCTCGCCCAGTCGTAGCGACCACCACCCAAGATATGCACCTTATCCCACAGGGTAATGTGGTCCTGAAAATACGCGCCGTACCAGTCGTCCCGGAACAGGTAATGGTTAGCCCCACCGTCGGAGGGTGTTGTCAGCGCATCGGCGTAATAGCTCGGATCGATACCGTATTGGGGATTATAAATGTCGATCTCCAAACCAGGCACAGGGTCCTGATAGTTACCGTAGAACTGATAGTTTCCGACTGCGCGCAAATAATCGACGCCAATCAGGGTTTGATGATTTACGCCCAGTAATTTGAATTTTCCGGTCAAATCCAGATTGGTCGTATAGGTTTCGTTGTCTGAGGTTTGGGAAAATATATTTCGCGCATAGCGGCGATTACCGGTGCTCGGATCGAGAAACTGTTCGACGGTAAAGCCATTGGCGGGTTTGACTGAGATATTTTTATCGTAAATAAACGAAGCCAGGAACCGATTGCGCAAGTTCCAGTTATCGTTGAAAGCATGGCTTAGATTAAAGCCAAGGTTTACCTTGGAGTTAGTATCGACCGGATCGTTAGGGTCGATAAAGGATCGGCTAACCGGAATCGGTGCCGGGCGATTGCCGATAGCGAACAAACCTCTATCAACCTGGTAATTCTCATGCAAGGCTTCGACCTCAAGGGACATTTCAGTTGCATCGCTGAGTCGCCAGGTCATGGATGGATTTACAAGAACCCGGTCATTGAAATTAAAATCCCGAAACGATTTGTTATTTTGATAAGCACCCGAAAAACGGTAGCTCAACGACTTATCGCCGGTTATCGGTCCGGTGGCATCCCATTCGGTTCTATAAAAATCGTACGCGCCGAAACGTTGCTCCACCGAGTAATAGGCCTCGTCGCGAGGTTTTTTAGTCACCAGGTTAATTAAGCCGCCAGGCTCGATACGGCCAAACAAAACCGCTGCCGGACCTTTCAATACTTCGACGCGTTCCAGATTCGCCGAATCGAATTGAGCCCCCTCGCCAATACCCAGGCCGTTGGCGACCAGACCGTTTCGATAAACCCGCCCGTTCCTAAAGCCACGAACGATGTAGGCATTACTCAGGCCCAAGGACGATTGCGGACGTATGCTGCTGACGTTTTCGAGCGCGTCTTTAATGGTGGTGGTTTTTTGATCGTTCATTACCGCTCTGGGTACGACCTGAATCGATACCGGGGTTTCCATGATCGGCGCATCGGTTTTGGTGGCGGCGCTGGCGCTGGTGCGGTTGTAGTCCGGATTATAAGGATCGCTGTCGGCATAGCCGGATTTGCCTGTGACCGTCACCGCCGGCATTGTCGTAGCCGTTAGGGGCTCAGCTACCGCGTTTTTTTCCAATTTCACGGTATTGCCATTATTGAATTGGTAGCTTATCCCTGAACCCTTTAGCAAGCGCGTCAACGCGGCTTCCAATGAATACAGTCCGCTAACGCCCGGCGAATCGATACCCTTGACCAGTTCCGAGTTGTAAACGAATTGCACGCCGGATTGTTCGGCCAGGGCGCTGAGCGCGCCATACAGCGGTTGCGGGGCGATGCTGAAGGCGCGGGTTTCGCCGTTGACGGCGGTGCTGTCGGCTTGGCTGGGCAACGGCAGAGCCAGGGCTGCAAGGCTGAAACACAGCGACAAAGTCTGGATGCCGCGCGATCGGCCTGGCGGGGTTTTGCCGGTTCCGATGGCCGGGCTATCTGTATTTCTCATGGATTGGGTCCTCAGTGAATGTGTTCAAGCTGAGAACGATTGGCGGCTAACAAAGCCGTACAAGTCAGCCCGCGACAAATTGTCGCAGGGCTTCGCGGCCGGCTAGGATCGTAAAAAGATCAGCGGGCCAGCACGTACCACTTTGATGGGCAGGGTTTGTTCCAGTGCTGTCAGCCAGGCGTCGATGTTTTGGATATCTACGGCGATATTGACTTCCCGTTCCGCCAACCGATCGTTCAACAGCCGGATCGGGCCACGCCGGTAGCGGTTGATTTCGGCGATCACCTGCTTCAATGGCACGAAATTCATCAGCAGCCTGCCACGGCGCCAGGCGTCGGCGCTGCTTAATTCCGCCGTTTGCGGCGTACCCAGCCTATCGGCGGTAAAAGCCAATTGTTGACCCGCTTGCAGTGTGGCGCTGTCGGTTTGCGCGCCGGCGGCCGATGGTTGGCTGATACGGACCTTGCCTTGCAGCAAGGTAACGGCGCCGCCGTTGTCGTCGTAACGAACGACGAAACGGGTGCCCAAGGCTTCGGTGGTGGCCGATCCCGCCGCTACCCGAAACGGCCGGGCGGCATCGTGCGCAACATCGAATTCGGCTTCGCCGCGCAGCAACTCGATGCGCCGCTCGTTGCCGTTGATCGAGACATCGATCGCGGTATCGGTATTCAAATGAACGATGCTGCCGTCGGCCAGTGTGATCGAGCTTTGCTCGCCAATGCGGGTGCGGTAATCGGCCAGCGGATGTTGCAGATAATCCGGATAAAAACCGGCCAGCGCCGCCAGCAATAGCGACGCGGCGGCGGTAGCGCTCCAACCGCGTCGAAGCACGCCGCTGGCCCGTCGCCGCTTGGCCGAGGCCAGTCGCCGGCGGCGATCGGCCAGCAGCGGCTCCGGCAGATCTTGCCAGAGTTGGGCGATGTCTTGATAAGCTCGCTCGTGCGCCGCATCCGCCCGGCGCCAGGCGGCGAACGCGGCGGCGGTTTCCGCCGAGACCGCGCCGGACGTCAGACGTACGTGCCACTCGACGGCGGTGCGGCGCGCGCGGTCTTCGAGAGTTTCGGGCGTATCGGTCATCGGCGGCTGGGCAAACGGTTTAGGGAAATCACTATAACGAATCGGCGCGGGCTAAACCATATTAGGTGTCCAGGGCTTGGCGGCATTGCAGTAGAGCGCGGGCCAATTGCTTCTCCACCCAGCTCAGGGAAATGCCCAGACGCGCGGCGATTTCGGCGTGGCTCAGCCCTTCGATCCGGCTCAGATACAAGATGTCGGCACATAAATCGGGCAATTCCGCCAGCGCGGATTCGATTTGCCGCCAGTCGTCCCGCGCTTGCGCGCTGCGCTCGGGCGACGCGGAAACATCGACTTCGGTGGCGCCGCCCAGGTAGTGGTCGAGCAAATCGTGATGGCGTTTCTCGGCGCGCAGATAATCGATCGACAGATTGGCCGCCACCGCGTAAAGCCACGCGCGCACTTCGCCTTCGCTATTCGGCGGCGGCTTCAGCAAGCGTAGTCGCAGGTAGATGTCTTGAATCAGGTCGGCGGCGGTGTCCGGGCAACGCAGGCGTTGTTGCAAAAAGCCAAGAATCCGCGGTCGGTGGTCGATAAAAATTCGATAAATGTCGTGTTCCGAGAATGCCATCCGCGACCAGCCGCCGATCCCAAGTTGCCAAACGTGGCAAATCCCAAAGCGGAATGCGTGCCAGATTCGTTGGTTGGTACGGTGGACCAGCGTTTTCGGGCGGTTCATGACGACGAATCAGCGGCTCGGTGGTTCGAGCTCGGGTTAAAACTGTGTGATATGCCTCAGCGCTAGGGCATATACCTCACTCAGGCGCCGATCCGAAGGTGGCGGAAATTATCGAATCCATGGTGTTCGGACTCAATCGATACCGGTTCTAGGCTTGCCGCCGTCGCTTGCTTCGCGGCCCGAAAAGGCCTGGACCGAGCGGCTAAACGCTTGGAGTTGGGCGTCGATACGGCCGTTGAAGCTATCCGCCGGATAGCGGCCTTGGTCGTCGGCGCGGCCGATGTCCGTTCCGGTCAGCAAGGCCAGTGCTTGCTCGACGCCGCCGACCGGGTAGATATGAAACTGGCCGGCTTGGGCGGCATGCACCACGTCCCAACGCAGCATCAAATGCGGCACGTTGCCCGCCGGGATGATGACACCCTGCGTGCCGGTCAGGCCCCGGGCGTTGCAAATGTCGAAGAAGCCCTCGATTTTTTCGTTGACGCCACCGATGGGCTGCACCTGGCCCAACTGGTTGATCGAGCCGGTCATCGCCAAGTCCTGGCGTAACGGTACCTGCGCCAGCGACGACAAAATCGCGCACAGCTCGGCCAGCGACGCGCTATCGCCCTCGACATGGCCGTAAGACTGTTCGAACACCAGACCCGCCGACAGCGAGAATGGCGTATCGCGGGCGTAACGGGCGGCGATGAAGTGCGACAAAATCAGCACGCCCTTGCTGTGTAGCGGGCCGCCGAGTTCGGTTTCGCGTTCGATGTCGACGATCTTGCCGTTGCCCATTCGGGTAGTCGCGGTGATGCGGGACGGCTGGCCGAACGCGAAATCGCCGACTTGCAACACCGACAAACCGTTGATTTGACCGATCACCTCGCCGTCGGTATCGATCATCAACGTGCCGCGTTGGATATTTTCGTAGAGCTTTTCGCGGATCTTGTCGAGCCGGCGGGTCTTGAGGTCGATAGCCTGTTGTACGTCGCTGTTGGCGATGGCGGTATGGCCGTTTTCGCCGGCCCAGTAATCGGCCTCGGTCAGCAAATCCTTGATCGTGCGCAGATGGGTCAGCAACTTGTCGGCGTCGCCGGCCAGCCGGGCGCTGTGTTCTATCACCCGCGCCACCGCTTGCCGGCTCAATGGCCGCAGCTGTTCGCGGCGGGCTATCGTCGCCAGCAAGCGAGCGTATTCCAGCGTGCCGCCGTGCCGGTCCATGCTGCCTTCGAAATCGGCGGCGACCTTGAAATAGTCCTGAAATTCAGGATCGTAATAACCCAGTAGGTAATACAACATCGGATCGCCGAGCAAAATGATCTTGACGTCCAGCGGAATCGGTTGCGGTTCCAGCGACGTGGTGCTGATCAGGCTCAACGCCCGTTCCAGCGACTCGATGCGTATCTCGCCGGCCTGCAAGGTACGTTTCAGCGCTTCCCAAGCGTAGGGTTGTTGCAGCAGTTTGCGAGCGTCCAGAATCAGATAGCCGCCGTTGGCCTTGTGCAGCGCGCCGGGCTTGATCATTGTGAAATCGGTGATTAGCGAACCCATCTGCGCTTGATGGTCGATGCGGCCGATCAGATTGGCGTAGTTCGGCAAATCCTCGCAAATTACCGGTGCCGAGCGTTTGCGACTGAAATCGACGATCAGATTGACCTGATAGCGCTTGAACGGCTGCGGCTCCTGCGGTATTTCCAGGAAGGACAGGGTTTTTTCGCCGTGCGGCATGAAGTCGCGGACATGCTCTACGATGTCTTTTTGCACCGCGGTCAGATAGTCCAGAATCGGCTGCCATTTGGCGTATTTTTCCTTCAGCTCGTCGATCGAGTGATTGACCGCCAGCTCGGCCATCTCCCGATTCAAGGCTTGCAGTTTGCGCTTGGTTTCCTTGCGCCATTGCGGAAACAGTTTGATCGCATCCTGTACCCGTTCCTGCAAGCCCATCACCGTGTCGTGGTAGTGGCGCTGCTTGTCCTTGTCGAGTTTGCCGAATTGTTCCGGCGTCAGCGGCTCGTTGTTGTCGTCGGCCGGCAGAAAGGCGTAGCCGGTCGGCGTTTCGGTGAAGATGATGTGCGCCTGATCGGCGTCGTCGCGGATTCGGTTCAACACGTTGAGTTCGCGCTGGCGCGATTCGTTGTCCAGTTCGCCGGCCCGCGAGCGGTATTCGTCGCCGTCGAACGCCGCCGGAATCGCCACGCTCAGTTCGTCGATCAGTTCGGCCATGTCCGACTGAAAGGCTCGACCCTGACCGGGCTCCAGGCCGATCGCCTTGGGTTTGGACGGCTGCGCGAAATTGTGCACGTAACACCAGTCCAGCGGGACCGGCTGGCGATGCGCCTCATGTTCAGCCAGTTCGCGGACGATGGTCAGCTTGCCGGTGCCGTCGGGTGCCAACGCGAAGATGTTGTAGCCGGGCTTGCGTAGCCGGACGCCGAACTTGATCGCTTCCAGGGCTCGCGTCTGGCCGACGACGATGTCCAACTCCTCCAGTTCCTCGGTGGTCGCGAACGGCAACTCCTCCAGGCTGCAGGCTTTATAAAGCAGGGTCGGCGCGAGTGCTGGGATGGTCATCGGGTAAAGTCCTTGTCGAAAGATCGCGGGTTAATGGCGTGTCGCGCCGGTGAACGTCAGAACGTATCGTCGGCGCCGGCTGGGTAGTCGCGCGGCGGGCAGGCGTAGCGTTGCTTGAAGACCCGGCTGAAGTGAGCCATGTCGTTAAAGCCCCAACGTAGCGCGACTGCGGTCAGATTGCGGCAGGCGGGCGGACCTGCGCGTAACTCGGCCGCGCAACGCGCCAACCGGCGTTCGCGGACGTAACGCATCAGCGAGGTATTTTCGGCGCCGAAAAGATCGTTCAAATAGCGGGCGGACAGCCCCAGTTCGCGGGCCAGGCGGGCCGCGTTCAACTCAGGGTCGGCCAAGCGCGATTCGATGTGGCGTTTGGCGCGGTCCAGCGCGGCGGCGCGGCTGGCCGACAATTCGAAGCGGGCCGGCCGCAGTTCCGCGAAAGCCTTGACCAACAAATCCTGGAGCTGCTCGGCGATCAGCGCGGTTTCGTCGGCCTTCAACGTGGCTGCTTGCGCCATTGCGGTCCGCGCCAGGGCGCCGGCGACGGCGGCCAGCCCTTGTTCGCCCGGTAGGCGTAGCGCGGTGCAATGTTCGACGCCCGGCAGGCGGGCACGCAACAAAGGGCGCGGAATGGCCACCAGCAGCTTGGCGAAACGGTCCGGGCAGTCGATGCGGTGGGCTTGGGTGGCGTCGTATAAGGTCCAATCGCCGACTTGCGGAAAGGCCTCGCGGCCGTGCTGGCGCAAGCGGTAACGGCCGTCCAGCAGCAGTACCGCGAAATAGGCGTCTTGGCTGGCCGAATCCGGTTCGCCTGGCAAGCTGCGCAAGCCCAACGGGTTGGAGCGGATCGCCGACAGACGCAGATTGGACCAGTGATGTATCGTCATTTCGTTGAACAACGGCTGGTCGGTGGGCGGCTCGATGTCGACTCTGGCGTATTCGCGGCCGATGACTTCGCGCAACCAGGCCTGCCGGTGGGACGGCGCGATGGTCTCGGTCGAGTAAAAATCCGCGTGTATGGGCTGGTCGTCAATACGTTTGGTCATGGCTGATCAGGGTTGGCGAGCGCAACATACTATTGGCGTAAGTGCCGTTTTGGTCAAGCGTCGGGGCCGATTCGGACAAGCGGGCGAGCGCCGAGCACGTTAGCATACGGCTTTTTCCTAGAGGTCCGCGATGAATTCCTTATCGAATCCGAATCCCCTATTGTTGAAAGGCGCCGGTTGCTGGCTGTTGGTCGCGCTGGTCATGGCCTGGTGTCTGGTCGGTCTGCACTTCGAGTTGGCGCCGCTCCAGGCCTTGTTTCCCGGCAAGCCGGCCCGCTTGCTACAGGCTCATCTGGACTTTTTATTGATGAGCGCGTTGCTGCTGGGCTTTTACGGCGCTCGCTTTCCCTTGCCGGCTATTGCCTGTTGGGCCATGGTGATCGGGGCGTTCACCAACTCCAGCCTGTTTTTACTGATGGCGATGTTTCCGGTGCTCGACGACCCGGCCGCGACCGGCGTCGCGGTCGCGGTCTTCAAGCTGTATACCTTTGCCAGCATCGTCACGACCAGCTTCGGTTTCGGCCGAGCGGCCTGGGCGGCGGTCAGACACGCCGCTCAGTCGGCTTGAGGTCGGGTCTCGATCAGGCTCAGACAGCGTTCGGCGATGGCTTGTGCCTGGGCGTCCGGCTCGAATCCGACGTATTTCGCCCCGAAAGCCTTGGCCGCGGCGGCGTAGTTCGGCCGCGCGCTCAGGTCCTTGAGCAGTGCGCGGAAATTGGGCTTGAGGGTTTCGGCCGGTACCTGGACGCCGGCACCGACTTCGGTGATCCGACGGGCGTTGATGGCTTGCTCGATCTGCATCGGCAGCACCAATTGCGGTTTGCCGGCCAATAGACAGGCCGCGCCGGTAGCGGCGCCGCCGTGGTGGACGGCTAGATCGCAAGTCCCGAGCGCCGCTTCCAGGCGTAGCGGCTGAGCGCAAATATGTAGATTGGCGCCGGCGTGTTGGTCGGCAAAGGCCGCGGACGCGCCGGGAATGTGCAGCAGGCACGACCAGCCGCTGGCGGCTAGCGCTTGCAGTAGAGGGCCCAGGGCAGGGTACTCCGGGCGCAGGTAGCCGAACAGCTTGAGTGCCGAGCCGGTCGGCCAGTGCGGTTCCGAGCCGGCGGTCGCATGCAGCGCCGGGCCCCAATAACGGGCGGAGACGCGTTGCGGATAGGCGTCCAGTTCCGGCCAAGTACACAAAAACGTTTCGGCGGTCTCGAACAAATCCGCCAAGGTCCGCAACGTCGGTGCTTCCAGCCGAGCCGCGACGGCGTTGGCTCCGGCCAGCACGCGCGCTTCGGTGTCGGCCAACTCGCGTGGCGCGGTCGGTAACCAGGGACGTAACGCGGGCAGGGGGTGGCTGGCCGGCGGAATTTGAAAGCCGCCGCCGAACAGCGCCCCGGTCAGCGGCAGACCGCGCGCGGCCAATTGCGCGGTCGGCGCGTGGTCGAACACCAGCAGGTCGGGTTTCAGGTGCCGATACAGGGCACGCCAAGCGTTTGCTCGGCTGTAGAGCGCGGCCGGGTCGGTGTAGCCGGTGTTTGCTAGTATCCCGGCGTAATTCAGCGCCGCCGGTAGCGGCCGGCCGTCCGGCCAATAGACCGGCGCTTGCAAATAGCCGAAAGCCTCGTCGCCGAGTAGCACGTCGGCGAATTGCAGATTTTTCAGCACAAAAATCACGTCGTGCCCAGCCTGTCGCAACCGTCTCGCCACCGGCAAGAACGCGGCGATATGGCCGTAACCGGCGCCCAATTCCCAACAATACAGAATACGGCTCATCGCCGGCATGCCATTGGGCTGGAAACACTAGGGGAGGCCGGAGATTGCGCATTCCGCGATTCGTTTCGGGCCGTTCGTCCCGGCGGTTCCGCACGGGACGCGGTTTCCGCCCGCCGCTCCGGATTTCCCGCCGCGCCATTCACAGAACGCTGCCCAACGGCTATCTTTAACGCTGTCATTTTTTTACCGTGTCATCTCGTGATGTTATTACCCTTGGCAAACCCGGATAGCGGCGCTATCCCAGCCGCCGGTCCGGCGTGTCGTAAACCAGCGTACCCGTTCAGTGTTCTCGAGCCGCGCAACGTCGCGTCCAAGTCGCTTATTTTAGCGGCCTTCGCGGCGTTGGCTTCGGCGCCGTCGGCGGTCGAGGCTTACACGCTCGACTTTTCTCCAAGCAGTTACAGCGTCGACGAGGCCGGCGGTGCCGTTGAGGTCACCGTCAATTTGGCATTGGGGCGGAGCGATTACGGTAGTTGTTTCGTCTCCGGCGTGGTTTCCGCCAGCGGTGGTACTGCCACCGCCGGCAGCGACTTCAGCATCTCCGGAGGCGATTTCAGCTTGGATGCGGTCCAGAACGGCTCGGCGACCGTCGTGGTCAACATTAACGACGACAGCGAGGTTGAGAGTACCGAGACGATCAATCTGACCTTACAGTATCAGCCTGACTGCGACGGTTCGATCAATGTCGGCTCCGGGGCCACGATTTCGATCGCCGATAACGATGTCGCGCCAACGCCAACCCCGGATCCGACCCCAACGCCCGATCCAACCCCGACCCCGGATCCAACGCCGACGCCTGATCCAACCCCAAATCCGACGCCCAATCTGACCAACGATCCGGGCTTCTCGCCAAACCAACAAGCCATCTACGACGGCCTGACCTCCGCTTGCGAAAATGCCAGCGGCGCTTTGGCGGCACGTTGCGAGACCATCACCAATAACGATTTGAACCAGGTGATTCCGGATGAAGTGGCGGCTCAAGGCGCCGCCGCGATCGATTTCGGGTTCAAGCAGTTTTCGATTATTCACGGCCGTATCGTCAATTTACGAAATTCGGGGTCGCAAGGTTCGACCTTGCTCGGGTATTCGACGATCAACATCAACGGCGAGACCCTGCCGGTCGGCAAGGCTTTGCTGGCGGCCTTGAGTCCGGCGCGCGGCGGCGCGGCCGGCGACGATCCCGCCGAAGATCCGTTTCGGGACAGTCCGCTGGGCTTTTTCATCAAGGGCCAATTCAACGTCGGTCAGCGTAACGCCAGCTATAAGGAACAGGGTTACAAGGTCGACCGCAAGGCGGTCACGCTAGGCGTCGATTACCGGTTTACCGACGAATTCGTATGGGGCGCCTCGTTCGGCTACGGCGGGGCCAACACCGATTACCAACGCAACAACGGCAAAATGGCCAACGATGCTTACGAGTTTTCGTCCTACGGCAGCTACTTTCTCCCCGCCGACTTTTATGTCGATTGGATCATGAGCTATGCATTGCACGCGTTCGAAATGGACAGGCGCTTGAATTTAAGCGACATCGATACCGTCGCGCGCAGTTCGGTCAACGGCGACCAGTACGGCATCAGCCTGGGTCTGGGCAAGGATGTCGCCATCGATAGTTTCGTGCTCAATCCCTACCTACGTTGGGAGTACATCAACACGCAAGTCGATGCCTATCGGGAAGCCGGCGGCGGAGGTCTGGGTTTGACCTACGACCGTCAGGCCATGGAGTCGGTCACCTCGACGATAGGCGCGCAAGCCAGCAAATCGGTCAGTACCCCCTGGGGGGTGTTGACGCCGGGCGCTCGTTTCGAATGGGTGCATCAGTATATGAACGACAGCCGCGCGATTCGAGCCCGCTTCAGTCAGGCGGCGGCCGGTACCGGTTCGTTCAGCGTCGCCACCGAGAACCCGGACCGGGACTATTTCAATTTGGGCGGTTCGCTGGCGATGACCTTGCCGGAAGGGCGAGCCGGCTTCTTACGTTACGAATACCGCGCCGGCCAAGCCTATATTTCCGATCATACCGTCGAGCTCGGGGCCAGGATTCCGTTTTAAGCACCGGATTTTGCAGGTGCTTGGTCGCTTGCTTGGGTAATAGCGTTGACCGGACGCTATATAGCCATGCGAACCCGCCGCCGACCAAATCCGGAACTAGGGTCGATTCGGGTCTATGCTTTCTTCACGAGGCCGTTTTTTGCGTATCGGCCGCTAGCCTTCTGGGAGGGGAAATGGAAAGTTTTGCGAACTTGTCGATTCGGGTGAAAACCGCGATTCCGATTGCGTTGATGTCCTTGGTGTTGGTCGTGGTGGCCGGGCTCGGCTACAACTATCTATCGAAACTGGGCGATCACACCCGGCGCCTGGGCGAGGTCGAATTGCCGGCGCTGGCGGTATTGCTGGAAAGCGACCGCGACATGTATCAGGCAATGCTGGCGGAACGTACCCTACAATCGCCCGGTTTGGACAGCGCGGCGGCCGACAAACTCAAGGCGTTTCACGCCGAGAACCTGCAACAGGCCCGTACTCGCTTCAGCAAGTTTCTGGCCTTGTCCGACCTGCCGAATGCCGGCCAGTACGAAGCCCGCTTCGATTCTTCCTTTCAGGCTTGGGTTAAGCAAAGTCAAGCCAATATCGCCTCGGCTTTAGCCGGTAAGCCTGCCCCCTATCAAAAAGGCGAGGCCGATTTCGAGAAAGCCCGGGCGGTCATCAACGAATTGACCGAGTTGGTCAACGCTCAAGCCGACAGTTTGCGTGCGGCCGCCGGCGCGGACGTGGCGTTCAGCGTGCGGGTGTCCTTGGCGGCGCTGTCGGTGGGATTGGCCTTGGCCTTGGCCTTTGTGTGGGTCTTTCCTCGGCATATTGCCGAGTCGCTGCGACCCGCGCTGGACGCGGCGCGGCGCATGGCCGACGGCGATTTGAATTTCGAGCTGAAGACCGAACGTACCGAGGAGACCGGTCAGTTGCTAAAGGCGATGGAAAGCGTCCGGCTCAGCCTGCGGGCCATGGTGGCCGATACCGAACTACTGGTGGGCGCGGTGTCCGACGGGCGACTGGAAGTCCGGGCCGACGCGGACCAGCATCGCGGCGCCTATCGCAATATCGTCGCCGGAATCAATCGGACCCTGGAAGCGATCGTCGAACCGGTCAGCGCCGCGATCGCGGTCCTGGAAGAGGTCGAACGCGGCAAATTGACCCGAACCCTGGACGGTGACTATCGCGGCCAATTCCTGAACTTTAAAAATACCGTTAACAACACGATCAACCGTCTGGCCGAAACCATCGGTCAGGTGATGCTGGCGGCCGATGCGTTGCGTAACGCCGCCGAGCAGATCGACGCCACTTCGCAAGCCTTGGCCAGCGCCGCTAGTCAGCAGGCCAGCGGGGCCGAACAGACCAGCGCCAGCATCGAGCAAATGGCGGCCAGCATCGAACAGAACGCCGATAATGCCCGAATTACCGACGGCATGGCCGGCGAGGCCGCGCAAGAGGCGGCGACCGGCGGCGCGGCAGTCCGGCAAACCGTGACGGCGATGCAGCAGATCGCCGCCAAGATCGGCATCATCGACGATATTGCCTACCAAACCAACATGCTGGCCTTGAACGCGGCGATCGAGGCGGCCCGGGCCGGCGACCACGGCAAAGGCTTCGCGGTGGTCGCCGCCGAAGTACGCAAGTTGGCGGAGCGCAGTCAGGTCGCGGCTCGGGAAATCGGCAAACTGGCCGAAACCAGTGTCGAAACCGCCGAAAGCGCCGGTAACTTGCTGGACCATATCGTGCCGGGCATCGCCAAAACCTCGGAGTTGATTCGGGAAATCGCCGCCGCGTCGCACGAGCAGTCGATTGGCGTCAGCCAGATCAACGCGGCGATGTCGCAAATGAACCAAGCCACCCAGCAAAACGCGTCGGCCAGCGAGCAGTTGGCCGCCACTGCCGGCGGCATGACTGGACAAACCGACCAATTGTTGGAATTGATGCGGTTTTTCGACATAGGCGAAGCAGCGGGGCCCGCCGCCGAAAAATCCGTGCGTCCGGACGCGCCGCGCGGACGATTCAAACGTTTTTGAATGAGGGTCGCGGCTTTTTGAACGGTTGGGGACGCCGATGACGTCACGATTTTTCAATCGCTTCTCTCTGGGCACGGCGAGTTTGGCCGGATTGGTCGGGGTTGTCGGCTTTGCGGTATTGATGGGATTTAGCCTGTGGCAGGAGCGGCTACAGCGCATTGCCCACGCCCGGGTCGAAACCGAAAACATCGCTATGGTCCTGGAAGGGCACGCGCTGGCGACCGTGCAAAAAATCGATTTGATCTTGAACGACGTACTGGGCCATTTGCGGGCCGACGATATGAAGGCGCGCTTGGGCGACCAGACCGAACGCGCGTTGGAACTGCATCGTTTGCTGATGGACAAGGCCGCCAGACTCAACGACGCGGCTATCATCGAAACCGGCGCGATTCAGGTGTTCGATGCCCGAGGTGATTGTCTTTACAGTTCGCTGGACACCCAGCCGCCGATCAGTATCGCGGATCGTGAATATTTCCAACGCCACCGCGCCGACCCCAGCGTCGGTTTATCGATCTCGCCGCCGCAGATTTCCAAGACCCTGGGTCTGCGAAAAATCTCGCTGACCCGGCGCATAGACGGTCCGGACGGCCGCTTTGCCGGTGTCGTCAACGTTGTGACGCTGTTGAGTTCCTTCGAAAAGTTTTACGCGACACTGGATTTGGGCGAACACGGCGCGGTCGTGCTGCGCGACGACGCGATGCGCTTGCTGGCGCGTCATCCGATGCTGACCGAGGACGCCGCCCAACCTTTTCCCGACCACCCGGTGCTCGGTTTTGTCGCGCGCGGTAGCGATCGCGGTCATTACGTCGAAATCAGTCCGGCCGACGGCGTTAAACGCCTTTACAGCTTCCGCCGGGTGGGCCATTACCCCTTATTCGTACTGGCGGCCATCGCCGAGCAGGACTATCTGGCCGAATGGTACGAGCACCTGCGCTGGTACGGGGCCGCCGGTCTGCTGATCGCGCTGTTGTCGCTGAAATTAATGCTGACGGCCCGTTACGGTCTGCTGAAGTGGCAAAGCAACGAAAAAAAATACCGCTATATCGTCGAAAACGCGCCGATCGGCGTCTTCCAATGCGACAACCAGGGCAAACACCTGTTCGCCAACCTGACGATGGCTCGGCAGTTCGATTGCGAGTCGGTCGAAGAATTCATGGCTACTTATGGTGGCGCCGACTTTCGCTTCGCCGACTCCACGCAATTATGCAAGGCTTTGGAATCCGACCGGGAAGTCCGCGAATTCGAAACCCGCGCTGTGTTGGCCGGCGGCCATACCAAATGGTTCTCGCTGTCGGCCAGGGCCGACGCCAACGGCGTCGTCAACGGTTTTACGCTGGACGTCACCGACCGCAAGCAAACCGAGGAAAAATTGCGGATGTCCGAAGAGCGCTTGCGGCTGACGCTGGAAGCCGCGCAAATCGGTATTTTCGACTGGGATGTGGTCAGCGATCGTTTCGTGGTTTCGCCGATTTACTACAGCATGTTGGGTTACTCGCCCAAGGATGGTCAAGGCGACCGCGAAGAATGGCTGGAGCGGGTGCATCCGGACGACCGGGCGATGGTGGCCGGCAAAATCAACAGCGTGTTGGCCAAGCAAGCCGACGCCTACACCTACGAGGCGCGGATCCGCCACGCCGACGGCGAATACCGTTGGTTGAGCGCCAAGGCTTTCAACGTGGAACGCGGCGCGGACGGCGCGGTCGGACGCGTGCTCGGCATTCGGATGGATGTCACCGACCGGAAACGCAACGAAGAGGAATTGGCGCATTATCGAGATCATCTGGAGCGCTTGGTCGACGAACGCACCGCCGAACTGCTGGAAGCCCGGAAGCTGGCCGACGACGCCAACCGCGCCAAGTCGGATTTTCTAGCGAATATGAGTCACGAAATCCGCACCCCGATGAACGCGATCATCGGTTTGACCCGCTTAGCGTTGGATACCGAGCTTAGTCAACAACAACGCGATTATCTGGGCAAGGTATTGAATGCGTCGCAGGCTCTGCTGGGCATACTCAACGATATTTTGGATTATTCGAAAATCGAAGCGGGCCGGATAGACATCGAGGCGGTCGATTTTTGTTTAGAAGATATTTTGCGCGCCACCGCCGATTTGTTTTCGTTTCGGGCCGAGGAGAAAGGGATCGAATTGTTTATCGACATGGCCCCGGACGTTCCGGAGTGGCTGGTCGGCGATCCGTTGCGGCTGAGCCAGATTGTCGACAATCTGGTCGGTAACGCCATCAAATTTACCGAGCGCGGCGAAGTGCATTTGAAGGTCGAGCAAAAAGAGATCACGGCGGACGCGGTGTGCTTGCGCTTCGCGGTGCGCGATACCGGGATCGGCTTGACGGCGGATCAGGCCAACCGATTGTTCCGGCCGTTCGTGCAGGCCGAGGCCGGCATCACCCGCCGTTTTGGCGGTACCGGCCTGGGCCTGACGATTTGCAAACGCCTGGTCGAGATGATGCGCGGCCGCATCGCATTGTCCAGCGAACCGGGGCGCGGCAGTACGTTCGTGTTTACCGTGTGGCTGGGTTTGCCGGATCCGCAAAAACCGCGAGCCAAGCCCGGCCGCGGCTTGCACGACTTGCGGGCGATGCGGACGCTGGTGGTCGACGATCAGGAAACCTCTTTGCTGATTCTGCGGACCATGCTGCAAAGCTGGGGCTTTCAAGTGACGACCGCCGACTCCGGCGCCGCCGGTTTGCGGTTTTTCGAAGAGGCCGAACGCGACGGTCAACCCTACGATTTGTTGATCCTGGATTGGAAAATGCCGGCGATGAACGGGCTGGAGTTCGCTCGGGCCTTGGCCGAACTGAAGCCGGAGAATCGGCCGCCGATTACGGTAATGGTGACCGGTTTTGGCCGAGAAGAACTGGCCGCCGCCACCGACGGCGCCTTGATCGACGCGATTGTCGGCAAGCCGGTGACGCCGTCTGAAATGTTTGACGTTTTGATGGCGCTGCAACGTCAGGAGCACGTTAGGTCGAAACCGACCGCCGACGTGTTCGAAACCAGCCGGGTGTTGTTGGATGGCATACGCGGCGCCCGGATTCTATTGGTCGAGGATAACGAACTCAATCAGCAAGTGGCTAGAGAGTTTTTGACGAAAAGCGGATTGTCGGTGGAGCTGGCTAACAATGGGCAGGAGGCCGTTGATCTGGTGCAGCGCCAGCGTTTCGATGCGGTGTTGATGGATTTGCACATGCCCGTCATGGATGGCCTGGAAGCGACCCGGCGAATTCGGGCCCTGGCGGAGGGCCGGCATTTACCGATCATCGCGATGACGGCGGCGGCGATGGCGCAAGATCGCGAGGCTTGCGCGTTGGCGGGCATGAACGGCCACGTCGCCAAGCCGGTTGAGCCGCGAGAACTCGCCGAAGTGCTGGCGCGCTGGGTCAAGCAGGGCGGAGAGCGGCCGGTGACGATACTTGAGTCGGCCGGGACCGTCGATGCGGCGCCGGCCGCGGTCGATAGCGAAGCCGAAATCGCCGGATTGGCGCGGGCCTTGCCGGGCGTTTCGGTCGGGGTGGCGTTGCGACGCATGGGCGGTGATCCGCTGTTCTATCGGCGCTTGTTGGCACGCTTTGCCGAGCGTCATGGCGATGCCGGCGCGCAAATTCGGCGCTTGGCGGGCGACGGCGATAATGAAGCGCTCTATCAGCTGGCCCACAATCTGAAAGGCGAGGCCGGCAATTTGGGCCTGGATAGCATTGCCGGTCCGGCCGATCGATTAGGGCGCTTGCTGAAATCCGCCGGCGCCCAAAACTGGGCCGAGTTGGCGGCAACCCTGGCGAGCGAATGCGAGGCGATGACGGCGCGCTTGGCCGCGCTGACACTCGATGCCGCCGCTGTCCCGGCGGCGCCGAGCGGCGGTGGAGCGGGGGAGTTTTGGCCGCGCCTGGCCTTGCTCGAGCAGCAGTTGCGGAGTAAAAGTTTGGAGGCCCGCCATCTGGTCGACGAACTGGAAGGAACGCTGGACGATCCGATTTTGGCGGAGCAATTCGCCAAAGTCGTCCAAGCGGTCAAACAATTGCGTTACGACGCCGCGTTGGTCGAATTGGCCACACTCGGCGAAGACCGTAGACCTTAGGAGTAGAACATGAGCGCGCAAAACAAGGCTCAACGGGTTTTGATTGTCGACGATTCGCTGAGCAATATTGAGTTACTGGACCACATCCTGGGGAGGCATTACGCCACCAGCTTCGCGACTAACGGTGCCGAGGCGCTGGAACTGGTCGACCGGTGTCCGCCGCATTTGGTGTTGCTGGACGTGGTGATGCCGGGTATCGACGGCTACGAAGTCTGCCGGCGCTTGCAAGCCGATACCGCCACCCGCGCCATTCCGGTGATTTTCTTAACTAGTCTGGACAGTCCGGTTGACGAGGAATACGGTTTGTCGTTGGGCGCCGCCGATTTCATTCACAAGCCCGTGTCGCCGCCGGTGGTGTTGGCCAGGGTGCGCAATCATCTGGCCCTGGCCGATACCACGCGAGAGCTGCGCCGGCACAACGAAAATCTGGAGCAGTTGGTGGCCGAGCGCACCGAGGAGTTATTGCAGCGCAACCGGCAGCTAATCGCGGCCCAAGGCTCGGTGATCTCGGCGTTTTGCGCGCTTGCCGAGGTCCGCGATAACGAAACCGGCAATCACATCCGTCGCACCCAAAATTATGTGCGCGAACTGGGTGAAGCCCTGCGCGGCCACCCGCGGTTCCGAAATTGCTTGAACGACGAAACCATCGAGTTGATGTACAAAACCGCGCCGCTGCACGACATCGGCAAGGTGGCGATTCCCGACGCGGTGTTGCTGAAGCCCGGTAAATTGACCGATGCCGAGTGGGTGATCATGAAACGGCATTGCGAGGCCGGTCGCGACGCGATCGTGTCGGCGGCTCGCGAATTCGGCGACGGCGAGGGGGCATTCCTGGAGTGCGCGGCCGATATTGCCTATTGCCATCACGAGCGTTGGGACGGCAACGGCTATCCGCGCGGTTTGCGCGGCGATAGCATTCCGATTAGCGCCCGGTTAATGTCGGTCGCCGATGTCTATGACGCATTGACTACCAAGCGGGTTTACAAGCCGGCCTTCAGCCATGCCGAATCGGTCAAATTGATCTGGGAGGGGCGCGGCAGTCAGTTCGATCCCGACGTCACCGATGCGATGACGGCGCTGGCCGGCCGCTTCGAGGCGATAGCTGAGCAATACCGCGACGGCGAATAAGGCGCCGTCACAACCAGCCGTCCCTGGCGTGGTCGAGGATCGCGGTGACGGCCGGATGTTGCTGTTTGCGGCGTAGCGTAATCGCGTAAAAACGTTCCAGCACCGTTTCGATTCGGCCCAACACCTCGACGCCGTATTGCCGGCAAATTTCGCCGGCCACCGCGCTCGGCGCGACGAACAGGCCGGCGCCGCCGGCGCCGAAAGTCTTCAGCAGCGCGCTGTCTTCGATTTCGGCCTGGATGTTGGGACTGATCCCGTTGGCGTCGAACCATAAGTCCAACGAGCGCCGCAGCGCGGTATTGCCGGTCGGCAGCAAGAACGGCGCGCCGGTCAGCGAGCGCGGAAAGCGATCCCGATAAGTCGCCGCCAAGCCGGGACTGCCGAACACGCTGACATCGCATTCGCCCAGAAAGTGGTTGAAGGCCTTGGCGCCGCTGGCCGGGGTCAGCGGCGTATCCGACAGTACCAAATCGACGCCTTGCACGGCAATCTCGGCCAACAGCCGGTCGGCCTTGTCTTCGTAGCAATGAATCTGGACCGGTTCCGGCAAGCGGAAAACCGGTTCGATCAGCCGGTACACCGCCAACTTGGGCAATGCGTCGGATACGCCGACCGTCAAGCGCCAGGCTCGCCCGGTCGGCAGGCCTTTCAAGGTATTGGTCAGTTCCCGGCCCAGCGTGAATATCTCGTCCGCGTAATGAAACACCACCCGCCCGGTATCGGTTAGCAGCAACTTGCGGCCGCTTTTGAAGAACAACTTGTCGCCGATGGCTTGTTCGAATACCGCCAGTTGGCCGCTGACGGTCGGCTGAGCCAGATGCAATTTTTCGCAGGCCCGAGTGATGCTGGCTTCGCGGGCCACATGCCAAAAATAAAACAAATGCTGGTAATTGATGCGTTCCTGCATGGCCTTTGCATAGAAATTTTCGATGTATTTATTCTAATCTTTCTATTTAACAATACCAAAGACTAGCGTTACCCTATCGACAAAGTGGCCGGCCCGCTTTTTGCTGCTCGATGCGGTAACCGCTGACCATGATGGAGACTTAAGTGACTAAACATACCGACGATAAACAACTGCGCCGCTCGATTCGTTTGCTGAGTTCGATGTTGACCAGAGTGTTGAAACACCAAGGCCAACGCGATGTGGAGGAATCCGTCGCGCAATTGCAGCGACGCTTCGCCGCGCTGATGCGCGACAACACGCCGGCCCGGCGCAAGCCCCTGCAGGATGTCGTCGAGCGCTTGGACGCCGACGAAATCGGCCAGGTGGTCAGAGTGTTCAACCAATATTTCAGCCTGTTGAGCATCGCCGAGGAGTCGCATTCGCTAGGCCAGCGCCGCCAGCGCCAGACCGGGCATTTCTGGCCGGGCTCGTTCCACGACACCTTATGTACCTTCAAGGAATCCGGCATCGGTGCCGAGCAAGTCCAAACCTTGTTGGCTGATTTGCTGTACTTGCCGGTGATGACGGCCCATCCGACCGAGGCCAAGCGCCGCACCGTCAAGGGCGCGTTGCGCAATCTGTTTTTGACCCACGAACAGATCGACGGCAGCCGGCAGGGTCCGGGCCGTAAGGCGGCATTGGAACGCTTGCAGGCGCAGATTCAGTTGCTGTTGCGCACCGATGAAGTGCGCGGCCGCAAGCCCGGCGTCGTCGACGAAATCGATACCGGCCTGTTTTATTTTCCGCTGTCGCTGTTCGAGGCGACCAGCAAGGTTTACCGGAATTTCGAGGAATCGATGGTCGATGTCTACGGCGAGAAAGCGGCCGCCGGCGCGCGGATTCCCAGTTTCTTGAAGTTCGGATCGTGGATAGGCGGTGATCGCGACGGCAATCCCAACGTCACCCCGGAAACCACGGTGTTAGCGCTACGGCTGCAAGCGCAAGCGATTCTGATGGAGTATGCGCGGCGTCTCGATGCGTTGCGCGGCCAGTTGTCGCATTCCTACGGCTTGTGCGAATTGACGAGCGAATTCAGTGCCAGTCTGGAAGCCGACCGCACCGCATTGGGGCCGGCGGTGGCCGAATTGGCGCGGCCTTATCTGCAAGAGCCGTACCGCCATAAATTGACCATCGTCAAATACCGGATAGAGCAGGGCCTGGAACGCATTGCCAGGCGCTTGCGCGGCGACGCGGAACCGGCCGATTGTCACGCCTATCCCAGCGTGGCCGAATTCCTGCGCGATTTGCGCCTGATCGACCGCTCGCTGCGCAACCACGGCGACGCCAATATCGCCGAACTGGAATTGCACGACCTGACTCGCCTCGCCGATACCTTCGGCTTTCATTTGATGCATCTGGACGTGCGCCAGGAATCGACCCGGCATAGCGAGGCGGTGGCCGATATTCTCGGCGCGGCCTTGGGCATCGATTATCGGGCGATGAACGAGGGGGATCGCTTGCAATTGCTCGGCGAGGCGATTGCCGCGCCGGGCGGCTTGATGTTCGATCCGGGCGCGTTGCCGTCGGCAACCCGCGAAACCCTGGCCTTGTTCGAAGTGATGGCTAGCAGCCGGCGCGAGATCGGTCCGGACTGCTTCGGCGAATACGTGATATCGATGACCCACCACGCCAGTCACGTTTTGGAGGTGATGTTACTGGCCGCCCAGTGCGGCTTGGTTGGTCGGATCCGAGGTCATTGGTACTGCAATA
Organism: Methylomonas koyamae; assembly: GCF_001644025.1. GTDB lineage: Bacteria > Pseudomonadota > Gammaproteobacteria > Methylococcales > Methylomonadaceae > Methylomonas > Methylomonas koyamae_A. The sequence goes on along the minus strand of NZ_LUUK01000023.1, from coordinate 13,839 downwards.
TCGGCGTCAGCCCGCTGTTCGAGACGATAGACGACTTGAACCGGATCGAGGAAGTATTGAACGATTTGTTCGATTCGCCGACTTATCTGACCTTGTTGAAGGCCTCCGGCCGCCGTCAGGAAATCATGCTGGGCTATTCCGATTCGTGCAAGGACGGCGGCATCCTGGCTTCGGCGTGGGGCTTGTACCGGGCGCAACGCCGCATCGTCGATATTTGCGATCGGCGCGGCATCCGCTGCCGCTTGTTTCACGGCCGCGGCGGCACGGTTGGCCGCGGCGGCGGTCCGACCCACGAAGCGATTCTGGCGCAACCCGCCGACAGCGTGCGCGGTCAGATCAAGTTTACCGAGCAGGGCGAGGTGTTGTTCTATCGCTATAACAACATGGAAACCGCGATTTACGAACTGACGATGGGCGTGACCGGTTTGTTGAAGGCCAGCGCCAGTCTGGTGCAACCTGTCGCCCCCGATAACCCGGAAAATTTGGCGGTGATGGACGAGTTGGCGAGGATAGGCGAACAAAGTTATCGGGAATTGACCGAGCGCACGCCGGGCTTTTTGGACTATTTTTACGAATCGACGCCAGTCGGCGAAATCGGCCGCTTGAACATCGGCTCGCGGCCGTCGCACCGCAAGAAACAGGACCGCTCCAAAGAGTCGGTGCGGGCCATTGGCTGGGTATTTGCCTGGGCCCAGTCGCGGCAAACCTTCCCGGCTTGGTACGGCGTCGGCCTCAGCGTATCGACCTGGTGCGCCGGTCGAAGCGAGCGGCTGGAGCAATTGCGAACGATGTACCGCGACTGGCCGTTTTTTCGCAATTTGCTCAGCAACGCTCAGATGGCCTTGAGCAAGTCGGACATGGAACTGGCGCGGGAATACGCCGGCTTGTGCGTGGACCCGGAAACCGGCAAACGCGTGTACGGCTTGATCGCCGGCGAGTATCAACGTTGCGTGGAGTGGGTGTTGGATGTGGCGCAAATCGATAGGCTGTTGGCCGATAACCCTAGCTTGGCCGACTCGTTGCGCCGCCGCGACGCTTATCTGGGGCCATTGAATTTCTTGCAGGTCTGCCTGCTGCGCAAGGTGCGAGAAGACGATGCCGGCGCCGGCGACAGTCCTTGGCTGAATCCGCTGTTGCGCACGATCAACGCGATCGCCGCCGGCATGCGCAACACCGGCTAATTTCGCGGCGGCTGGCCGGCGCCGCGACAGTCGTTAGGGAGGCAGCATGATTAACGAAATCGTTAGAGGGTCGACCGGCGTCTTGGCGAATGCCTACGCGGCCGCGAAGCGCCGTTATGGCGGCCGGCGTTTGGCCTACTTCGTCGCCGCGCTGGTGATGTTGAGCTTCGGCGATACGCTGTTGCCGCTGATCGGCCACGGCGTGCACGTGGCGATAGAAATCGTCGAGTGGCTGTTGGAGCATTGGTTGGAGGCCGCCTTCGGCTTATCGCCGCGCCAAGCGGAAATCACGGTGTTTTGGCTGGGCATCGTCGCGATCGGTTACGGATCGTGGCGGGTCGCACGGGCCGCGTATCTGGCCGCACTGGCCTGGCGGCGCGATTTGGCGGTGCGTTGGCGGGCAAACTCGGCGGGGCGGGCGTATTGGCCGGCCTTGGCGCGCTCGGCCTTGGTGTTCGGCGCACTCGGCTCAACGCTGTTGATGTTCACTTGACAGTAACGGCGGTGATGTCGCGTCGGCCATCATGAAACGTGGCTGCGGGAGTTGCCCTGCTGGATACGGTCTTGGGATCGGCGCGCGCGTTCGAACGACTTTAATGGGGCCGGCACCTGCCGATTCGTCAATCCATCAGGACTCGTGAAACGATGCGGACCTTACAAGCATTTTTGAGCCGACTGTTGGCGCTGCCGGAAACCGGACCGGTTCCGGACCCGCCGGCGAATTTGACCGAACTCGCCGACCGTTTGGGTCTGCGTCTCGAGCCGGCGGTACTCACGCCGAACGCCGCCGCCGAAACCTCGGCGCCGCAAACCCCGTTGCTGGCCGAACTGGCCGAGCGGGAGGGGTGGTTGGTGTTGTCGGGCTTTCGGGCCGGTTCGGTGCGGGTCGCGCTGATTCACGGCGACGCCGTCGAAGAGCGTTTGATCAAGCCGGCCGAGGTCGCCGGCTTGCTGGGCTTGAGCGGCGACCGTTCGACCGGGTGGTGGCTGATACAAGCCAGGGCGCCCTTGGCCAACGCGGTGAGTCCCGACGGCCACGGCCATCTGCCGCCTTGGCGGCGTTTGGTCGAGTTGCTGCGCGCCGATTTACCCGATCTTTGGCTGGTGCTGGGGCTGGCCTTGGGCTCCGGCTTGCTGGCCCTGGCGTCGCCGGTCGCGGTGCAGGCACTGGTCAACACCGTGGCGATGGGCGGCATGGGCCAACCTCTACTGGTGTTGGCGGTCATCCTGTTTTTCTTTCTGACTTTCGCCGGGGCGGTTCACGTACTCGAGGCCTATCTGGTCGAAATCGTTCAGCGCCGGGTGTTCGTGCGCCTGGCCAGCGATCTGGCCCACCGCTTGCCGCGAGTGCGGCGCGAAACCGGCGACGCTCACCACGGCGCCGAATTGGTGAACCGTTTTTTCGACGTGCTGACCTTGCAAAAGGCCGGTTCGGCCTTGTTGCTGGACGGCTTGAGCACGCTGGTGCAAACCGGCGTGGGTTTGCTGATGCTGGCGTTTTATCATCCGTTCCTGCTGGCCTTCGATGTGGTATTGCTGTTCCTGATCGGCTTGATCGTGTTTGTATTGGGGCGGGGCGGCGTGAAAACCGCAGTTCAGGAATCCATTACCAAGTACGCGTTGGTGGCTTGGCTGGAAACCGTGGCCGCCAATCAGCAGATTTTCAAATTTTCCGGCGGGCCGCGCTGGGCGGTCCAGCGGACCGACGAGTTGTCGCTGAGCTATCTGGACGCCAAGCGCGGTCACTTTCGGGTGTTGCTGCGCCAAATCGTCGGTTCGTTGGCCTTGTACGCCGTCGCCAGCACCGGCTTGTTGGCGCTGGGCGGTTATCTGGTGATCGACGGGCATTTGACCTTGGGGCAATTGGTGGCCGCCGAATTGATCGTGTCTTCGGCATTGATTTCGTTGATCAAGTTCGGCAAGCATCTGGAAGGGTTTTACGATCTGATGGCGGGGACCGATAAAATCGGTCATTTACTGGACTTGCCGTTGGAGCGCGGCGATGGCGAGGCCTTGCCGGCGGCCGGCGCGTTGGCGGTGAACGTGACCCGGCTCGGCTTTGCCTACGGCCAGCGCCGGCCGGTTTTCAAGGACTTGAGCTTCGCGATCGGTGCCGGCGAAAAAGTCGCGCTGCTGGCCGGACATGCCGCCGGCAAGACCACCTTGGTCGAACTGCTGTGCGGCTTAAGGCCGGCGGCTAGCGGCCGGATTGAAATCGGCGGCGTCGAATTGGGACGCTTGCGCTTGGAAAATTTGCGGGACCGGGTCGCGCTGGTGGGTCGGTCGGAGTGGGTGGCCGACACCTTGTTCGAGAACGTGCGGCTAGGCCGGTCGGATATCGACGCCGAGGCGGTCAGGCAGGTCTTGGAGCGCTTGGGTTGGACGCGCTTCGGCTACGACGCGGCGCTCGACGCGCTGGCCACCGAGTTGACGGTGGGCGGCGCGCCACTGTCGGCCGCGCAAGGCCATTTGGTGCTGCTGGCCAGGGCGATGGTCGGTCGGCCCGGCATTTTGATCGTGGACGGCTTGCTTGACGACATGAGCCAGGACTGGCGCGACGCGGTGTTGGCGACTTTGTGCGCCGCCGACGCGCCGTGGACTTTGATCGTGACGACCGGCGTGCCGGCGGTGGCAAGCGGTCTGGCGCGCGTCATCGAGTGGGGAGGAGAGGGCGATGGACGAATGGCATAACCGCTTGTCGGCCCTGGCGGCCGCGCATACGCCGAGGACGGTCGGGCGTTGGGCGCGGGCATGCGTCTGGGTGTTCGTGCTGACGCCGCCTGCCTTGTTGGTGACGCCCTGGCAGCAAAACATCCACGCCAGCGGGCGAGTGTCGGCGTTCGCGCCGCTGGAGCGTCAGCAAACCGTCGAGGCGCCGGTCGGCGGCCGTATCGTGGCCTGGCATGTCAAGGAAGGGGACAAAGTCAAGGCCGGCGAAGTGTTGCTGGATATCGCCGATGTCGATCCGAGGTTGTTGGAGCGCCTGGCCGGCCAACGCGACGCGGCCGCCGCCAAATTGGCCGCCAAGCAAGACGAGTTGAACGCCTACCGGTTGCAGCTCGACAATCTGCAAGCTACTCGGGATTTGCAGGTCGCGACCGCGCAATATCGGCTCGACGTCGCCAAACAACGCGCCCGCGCCGCCGCCGAGGCGATCGCTTCGGCCCGCGCCACGCTGGACGCCGCCAGTTTGCAGCGCGAGCGTCTGCAACGTTTGCTCGGCGACGGCTTGGTGTCGCAACGCGAGTTCGAACTGGCCGAGCGCGACGGCGTCGTGGCCGGGCGCGGTCTGAACAGCGCCCAAGCCAGTCTGGAAGGCGCGCTGGCCGAGCAGCGCGCCGCCGAAGCCGAGATCGGCCGGATTCGCGCCGACGCCCAGGCTCGCATCGATTCGGCCAGCGCGGCGGCCAACAAGACTCAGAGCGAACTCGAGGACGGCCGCGCCAGCTTGCTAAAGGCCGAAGTCGATGTGTCCCGCCAACAATCGCAATCGATTACCGCGCCGCGCGACGGCAGTGTGTTGCGCCTGCTGGCCAATCCGCAGAGCGACTTGGTGCGCCAGGGCGATCCGCTGTTGGTGCTGGTGCCGGACCGCGACGTCAAGGCCGTCGAATTGTGGGTGGATGGCAACGACGCGGCGTTGATCACGCCCGGCCGCCACGCCCGCCTGCAATTCGAAGGCTGGCCGGCCTTGCAGTTTGCCGGTTGGCCGGAAGTGGCGGTCGGTACCTTCGGCGGCAGCGTCGCCTTCGTCGACGCCAGCGACGACGGCAAGGGCAAATTCCGGGTTCTGGTGATACCGGACCCGGCCGACCGCGAATGGCCCAGCGAGCGCTTTTTGCGCCAAGGCGTGCGGGTCAAGGGTTGGATCTTGTTGAATCGGGTGACGATGGCCTACGAATTGTGGCGCCAGTTGAATGCGTTTCCGCCGCAATTGACCGTCGAGGCGCCGATCAACGATCTGGTCAGGCAGAAGCTGAAATGAGCAGGCGGCGAACTCACTACCTTGGCTTGCCAAACGCCTGCCCGGCGCTAGGCGGTTTAGTCTTGCTGCTCGCGCTGGGCGGCTGCGCCGGCTATTTCGATACCGCCCCGGACCGCCAATTGGCCAAACGCGTCGAGGAGCGGCTGCAAACGGATCAAGGCTTGAACTTGCCGGCGCTGTCCGCCGCGCCGCCGCAAACCGTCGAACAGGCTTTGCCGCGCTTCAAGGAACGCTTGATTACCAACTTGCCCAAAGCGCCGCCCAAATCCGTGCAGCCCCGACCGGAGCGGCCCGCCGCCGAGCCGGACGCCAGCCGGCGCCTGTCGATCGCGGCGGTGCGCGGCTTGGCGCTGGAAAACAATCTGGATTTGAAAATTGCTCAAATCGACCCCAAGCTGGCGCAATTGGCGGTCAGCGAGGAGCAAGCCAAATTCGACGATTTGATCTTTGCCAAAGCCAAGTACGGCCAGAAGAACACGCCTGCCGAGAATTTGGATGTCGTGACCTTTACGCCCAGCGACGCCGATTCGCCGCTGAAAAACGAAACCGATAAATTGACCGCGATTGCCCAACGCACCGAAGGCTTGGAACTGGAGGCCGGCGTGGTGATACCGCTGCGGACCGGCGCCAAGGTCACCATCAGCGCGCCGTTCGACGCTAAGAAACAATATCGCGGCGTGGCCTCCGACCAATACCGCAACGCGCTGCGCTTTTCGATCAGTCAGCCGCTGCTGCGCGACGCCGGCATCGCCAACAATGTGGCCGGCATCCGCATCGCCCGCTACGAACAACAGGCGGTCGATGTCAAAACCCGCTTGCAGGCGATTCGGGTGCTGGCGGCGGTCGAGCGGGCGTATTGGAGTCTCTACGTCGCCTGGGGCGAGTTGGACGTGCGCCGCCAGCAATACGAAAATGCCGCCGGCAATCTGGCGATGGTCAAAAAACGGGTCGGCGAAGGTTTGACCGCCGCGGTCGAAATCAATCGCGCCGAGATCGGCGTCGCCGAGCGGCTGGAAACCTTGATCGTCGCCGAAACCACGCTGAAAACCCGGCAACGCCAGCTCAAGCTGCTGTTGAACGATGCCAATCTCGATTTGGATTCGCCGACGGTCTTGATCCCGGAAACCGAGCCGACCTTGTTGGAATTCGGCTTCGATCGGGAACAATTGGCGGCGCGGGCCTTGGACGGGCGGCTGGAGTTGCTGGAACTGGAATTGAAGCTGGCCGCCGACGCCACCAAAATCGATTACCTGGAAAATCAGACCTTGCCGATGTTCATGCTGGATTATCAATATGCCGGCTTGGGGCGCGATACCGGTTCGATCAACGGCGCCTTCGATCAAACCCTAAGCGGGCGTTATTCCGACTGGTCGGTCGGCTTGCGGATGGAAATTCCGTTGACCAATGAATTGCGCCGCGCCCGGCTGGACAAGGCGGTGCAGGAGCGTCTGCAACGCTTGACCACCAAGCAATTGCGCGAACTCAGCGTGCGCCGGGAGATTTACGATGCGCTGGACGTGTTGGGCCAGAACTGGCGGCGCATATTGGCCGCGCGGCAAAACGTGCTGTTGGCCGGCCTGAATTACGACGCCGAACTCAAGCAATTTCGGGAAGGCTTGCGGACGATGACCGAAGTGCTGGAAACCTTGACCCGGCTGGGTGAGGCGCAATTGCGCGAGGTCAGGGCGGTCGGCGATTATCAGGTGGCGCTGGTCGATTTGGCTTTCGCGACCGGCACCGTGCTCGGCCATAGCCGGGTCGATTTCGAGCAGGCGGCGGCGCGCTAACGCCGATTGCCGGATCGCCAATCGGGCAAGAAAAGGAAAAAACCGGGTTTACAGCGATCCGCTATCGGTCTATCGTGGCAAGGCGTCTTTTGCCGCTTAGTTTGCAAACTACCTTTCGTTGATTAAGGGTATCGCGGCGTTTGCCGCCGTCGGCCGGGCATTCCGTCGCGGTCGCGATGATCTTTTTGGGGAGGAATGACGATGCAACGCAACTTTATCAAATCGCTGGGATTGGCGGCGATGGCCGGATTCGGCCTGACCAATACGGCTCTGGCCAGTCAAACCGTCTGGGACGTCGGGACCGCCGAACTGCGCTTCGACACCGACGAATTTTTGTTTTCGATCGCCGACGACGGCGCCAACGCCAGCGGGAACGTGCAAGTCACGCCGATCCCCGCCGCCGAACTGGCAATCATGCCGATCGCCAACGGTTTTAAAGTGGATTTCGGCGACCGTATGCAGGTCTACGACGATACCCACGGTTTGACCGACAACGGCGTGGCCGGACTCGGTTCGATCGATCTGAAATTCAATTTCGCGCCTAAGGCTGGCTACCGGATTAGCGGCTACGACGTGGCGTTCTCCGGCCGGTATTCGTTTCAGGGCAACGCTTATTCGTCGGCTTATCTCAATCTGTCCGGCGACGTGCGATCGGTCGACGACCTATTCGGGAACCACGGTTTCGGTGTCGGGGGCGCGCCGGCCAATCAGTTCACCGCGTCGATACTGGCCGTGACCCAGGTCGAGGCTTACGAGCAAATCGTCGGCTACACCACCGAATGGGTGTCGGTATACATTGGCACCGAATACAGCGATCCGAATTGCCAGGAAGACGGTTGCCCGCTTCAAGACGTTTACGAACGGATGCAAGTCGAAACCCCGGTTTACGACTGGTACGACATTCCGGGCTACGCCACGATCGCCATCGACAGTTTGAGCCTGTCCGCCAATCTGGAACCGGTGCCGTTGCCGGCCGCGGCCTGGTTGTTCGCCGCCGGCCTGCCGTTGTTGCTGGTCCGCCGCCGCGCGGGGTGATCGCGGGATTGCCGCCGATTTGCTTTCCCGGCCGGCATTCTCAATAATCGCAAGCTGTTTTGACTGTCACGGATTGCGATTATGTTCGAACTTTATTTAGACAGCGCCGATCTGGGCGCGATTCACGCTCTCTCCGCCAGCTTGCCGCTGGCTGGTGTCACGACCAATCCGACTATTCTGGCCAGTAGCGGTCAAGGCTTGCAGCAATGGCTGCCGGCCCTGGCCGATATTTTCCGCGGACAGCTTCGGGTACACGTACAAGTCGTCGCGGTGACGACCGAAGCCATGGTCGCGGAAGCGCTCGAACTGGCGGCATTGCCCTACGACATCGTCGTCAAGATACCGGCGCATGCGCCCGGTCTGGCCGCGATCAAGCAAATCAAGCGGCAGCACGACATTCCGGTATTGGCGACCGCGATTTACCACGTGCAGCAAGGCTGGTTGGCGGCGCTGAACGGTGCGGACTATCTGGCGCCGTATTTGAACCGGATCGACAACCTGGGCCAGGACGGCCTCGGCGTGGTAGGCGACTTGCAAGCGCTGATCGACCGTTACCATTTGCCGAGCAAATTGCTGGTGGCCAGCTTCAAAAACGTCCAGCAGGTCTTGCAGGTCTTGAAGCTCGGCGTCGCGTCGGTCACGTTGCCGCCGGACATCGCCCGGGCCATGCTGGCCGCGCCGGCCACCGACCGGGCCGTCGAGGCGTTCTCGCTGGATTGGCGCGGCGTACACGGCGAACGGCTGTCGTTTCAAAGTTAAGCCGGAACTTACGATGCCAAGCGATGCGCACACGTCGTTCCGCTGGTGGCGGGCCGGCGATTTGGACGGCTTTTTCGGCCTGTTTGTCGATAACCTGATTCAACTGATCCTGATCGTGGTGCTGTGCGGCAACCTGCTGCAAATGCCGGGCGAACTGGTGTTTGGGCGGATTTTGCCCGGCGTCGCGGTCAGTCTGCTGGTCGGCAATGGCTTTTACGCCTGGCAGGCGCGCCGGCTAGCGTTGGCGACCGGCCAAGCGCAAGTGACCGCGCTGCCCTACGGCGTCAACACCGTGTCCTTGTTCGCTCACGTGTTGTTCGTGATGAAGCCGGTGTTGGAGCAAAGCCACGACGCCGAATTGGCCTGGCGGGTTGGTTTGGCGGCCTGCCTGGGTTCCGGCGTCATTGAGCTGGCCGGCGCCTTTCTGGCCGGCTGGGTTAAGCGCATCACGCCGCGCGCGGCCCTGCTGGCGACGCTGGCCGGCATTGCAATCACCTTCATTGCCATGGATTTTTGCTTTCGGATATTCGCCCAGCCCTTGGTCGGCTTGCTGCCGCTGGCGGTGATTCTGCTGCAGTACATCGGCCGATTGCGCCTGCCCTACGATGTGCCGGCCGGTCTGGTCGCGGTGGTGTTGGGCACCGGGTTGGCTTGGGGCTTGGGGCGGATGGATACCGCCGCGTTGAACGCCGCGTTCGCGCTGAATCCGCAATGGCCGGCGTTGTATCTCGGCGATTTGCTGGAAGCGACTTTCTCGAACTATTTGCTGCAATTTCTGCCGGTCATCGTGCCGATGGGCTTGTTCAACCTGATTGGCTCGCTGCAAAATCTGGAAAGCGCCGAGGCGGCCGGCGACCGCTTCGGCGTGCGCAGTTCGCTGGCGATGAACGGCGTCGGCACAATCGCGGCGGCCTGCTGCGGCAGCGTATTTCCGACCACGATCTACATCGGCCATCCCGGCTGGAAAAAGATGGGCGCCGGCGCCGGCTATTCGGTGGCCAACGGCGTCGCCATCACCCTGCTGTGCCTGTTGGGTTTGGTCGGCTGGGTGGCGGCGTTGGTGCCGGTCGAGGCCGGAGCGGCGATTTTGCTGTGGATAGGTATCACCATCGCCGCCCAAGCCTTTCAGACCACGCCGGCCGACCATGCCCCGGCCGTCGTGGTCGGTTTCTTCCCGGCCCTGGCGGGCTGGGGCCTGTTGATGCTGGAAAGCGGCTTGCGTGCCGCCGGCGCCAACGTCGAAACGGTCGGCTTGACCGCGTTGACGCAACAGTTGCCGATCGGCGGCTTGATTGCGCTGGAACGCGGTTTTATTTTCACGTCGATGATTTGGTCGGCGCTGACGGTGTGCCTGATCGAAGCCCGCTACCGCGCCGCCGCTTATTGGGCGCTGGCCGCCGCCGCGATCAGCGCCACCGGTCTGATGCACGGCTACGCGATCGCCGGCGGCGCCATCGTCAACGCCTACGGCCCGGCTACGACCTGGCCCTTCGTCGCAGGCTACGCGGCGATGGCGGCGGCGTTTTGGATGGGCGGCTGGCGGGCGTCCGGGGAAAAATAGCGGGTACCAATCCAGATTTGTATTCCGCCTCGGTGACTTAGTCACTGATCGCCATTAACCCCAGCGTTACATTGGCACCGTCCGCCACCGCCAGCCGGTATCGCGGGCGTTCCGATAACTAAAAACGGTAGGTAATGGCTATGAGAGACTTGATCTTCGGTTTTGCCGAGAGCATTTTGCATATGAATCTGCGCGATCCGCACGACATCCCGTTCGCATTGCCGCTGATGTTGGCGGCGGGTTTGGGTTTTATACTGGGTTTTATCTTCATCCAATTGCTGGGCAACGAACAACGCCAACAGCGCGACGATTAGTCGCCGCCGGTCAGCAATCCCCGCAACGCGGCGGCGTCGAGGATTTCGATGCTGCCGCGCTGCAAATTCAACCAACCCAGGCTTTCGAAACGCTTCAAATGCCGGGACACCACTTCCCGCACCGAGCCCAATTCCAGCGCCAACTCCTGATGGGTTTTGTGGATCGTGGGGCCGTCGGCCGCCAACAGGGTTTGCGCCAAGCGCTGGTCGATGCTGGCAAAACTCAGCGCCGCCATCCGCTTGATCACGTCGGCCAGCCGCGTCGAGAAATTGCGAAACACGAATTCGCGGAAGAACGCCGACTGCTGCAGGCAGCGGTGGAACACGTGGGCCGGAATTGCGAAGGCACTGACGTCGGTTTCGCTGTAACCCTCGGCCGGATACTGGCTGTCGCCGAGCAGGCAGGAGGTGGTCAGCACGCAGGAGTCGCCCGGCAACACCCGGTACAATAACACCTCGCGGCCGTCGGCCGACAAAATCTGCGCCTTGACGCTGCCGGACAGCAGCAACAAATAATGCTCGCAAGTCTTGCCCGGATAAAACACCTGCTGTCCCGCCGGCACCGTCACCAGCGTCGCCGCCGCCATCAATTGTTCCACCACCGCGTCCCGGCAACCGGCGAATTCCGGGAAGCGGTCTTTCCAGGCGTTGGCGTGTTTGAGCATGGTGGTCTCCGGCGGGATTTTTGTGGCTGGATTATAAGGCGGTTTGGGGGATTGAATGGGGTTTGAGCGTTGGGGCTGTCGCGCGCTTGGTCGGTTTGTTAGAATGGATTTGACTTGGTATATCATGCTGAAGCGTGTGATATACAGAACTATCTAATAACTAGTTAGGTGATTCTTATGCAGTACGACCAATACGACTTCGATGACGATAAGGATGACGATAAGGATGACGATAAGGATGACGATAAGGATGATATGCAAAACGAAGATTACCCAGAATATTTGATTATCATCGAGTACGATGACTTTCTAACTCGCTTCGATCTCGATGAAATTCTGTCGTCAATAGATCGGATTATTGAGGACGAACTGTTATCAGAGTTTGATCCCGAGTTTCGCTTTTGGCGCCGACATCATTTCCCATATTGGTATAGAGATGCCCCTGAGCTTTCCTATATCGGAATTTCAGCAGTTGACCGTGGGTCAATGATTCTCACAGTTCTGGCATCCGGCGCGGTTGCCACATACGTCGCGCGTCGCTTTAAGAAGGGTGTAGATAAGAGCCTATTAGCTGAGCAACTGGAACGGTCAGGCCAGTTGGTTGGGGATGTGTTTGGTTCAGTATTAGAGCGTATTAATGACTGGGCTGAAACATATGTTCCTAAACAGCGTGAGCTGGGCGGAAAAGTCAAAAAAGTGCGGGCGGAAAGGAAACGCAAGAATGCCACCTAACCCAGCGCTCAAGTGGGACGGTCGCTATCGCGCCCGCCCCTTAGTTTTGCGTTAGCCTTGTCTTAACTGTGGACCCAACTAATAGTTTGCGAGCAAGTAGTGAATTGCCCAATTTTGCTTCCGGTTACGAAAGCTGTAACGAATTCCAAAAATCACAAATTTAACCTTATAGAGAAAACCATGAGAAAACTATTGTTTGCCATTGTTATGGGGTTGGTATTTCAAAACGTCATAGCCTTTGAATCAAAAATTGCCGATTCTGCCGTAGGTTGTAGAGATCAAGCGAAGCTGGAAAAGTTATTATCTTACGCAAGATCTAAAGACAATGAAGCCTTTACCAAGGCATTGTTACTTGGTGTTTCTGATGGGTCGTGTGCCATGTTTCAGGCAGGAGAGTCAGTTGATGTGACTGATGTCAAGTGGTCTGGGCTAAATCAGGTCAGACGAAGAGGTGACATCCAAGAATATTGGGTAGTACGTGAGGTTCTGAAAAGATAGTCACGGCATGAGCCGTGATAAAGCCATCAATCGCGGCCTAACATGGCACTCAAGCCGACCCGTTTCCGCTACGCTCCAGCGGTTGGCTTAGCTCTGCGTTATGCGTAATAAAGAGAGGGATATGTGAAATTGAGTGTTTTTCTTAGCCACAATCATCGCGATAAATCATTTGTAAGAAAACTTGCCAGAGATTTGGAAAGTCACAGCATTAGATTTTGGCTAGACGAAGCTGAAATGAAAGTTGGTGATTCGCTTATTCAAAAGATAAGGGAAGGAATCGATTCAGTAGATTTCTTTGCAGTTATTTTATCTACAAACTCTATTGATGCACCTTGGGTGGTTAATGAGCTTGATGTGGCTATGAATTATCAAATAGGCGGTAAGCCAATTAAAGTCCTGCCTATAATGCTAGAGGAATGCGATCCTCCAGGATTTCTCGTTGGAAAGCTCTATGCCGATTTTAAAAATGAAACTGAATACGACGATTCATTCAAAAAGCTGGTTAATAGCATGGGAGTGGTGTTTAACCCTACGGCACTCCGCAATGAGCCAAGTAGAGAAAATCTTGGTACATCAATTGATAGAGCAATTTCAATCAATCTCCCTCTTATGAGTAAGCCTTTTTACCGTCCGTTTCAATATATGGGAATGCCTATTCCAAGAGCAGAGGAAGAAGTAGGAGCCAAGAGCAACAAAATCGGAAATATAATCGTAGAAAACGAAGAATGTAAGATGCTTTTGGAAGCTGAGGGTAATTTTATAAGCTACGTGCAAGTCGATATCAAAAGAACAGCCCCGCATCTCCAGAGCCAAGAGTTTGATTCTGTACCAATTCTGGGAGTACTAAGTATTGGTGTTTCTGAGTTGGAGTTGGTCAGAAAACAGACACATTTCCATACGTACTATGATCATAGAAAACGACTGAAGGTTGGTGTTTCGTGCGCGTATGATGGTGCTCCTATTTCGGAGTCATTCAGCTCGAAGAACTATGGAATGTAGCAGAGCCAACTGGGGTGGGCACGGTGTTTGTGCCCACGCGGATTGAAAGCGAATTTATTTTGTATTTCGCTAATGCGAAGTTGGTTTTAATGTCGGGTCTCGGCCCGACAGCCGAGATACTTTCTTTTGCTTGGCCAAAAGAAAGTATCCAAAGAAAAGGCCACCCCATGCCGCTTGAATCACTCGGCACATCCTTGTGCCTCGCCCTGCGGGTGCTATCGCATGCAAATCGGCTATCCTGCCGCTTGTATCCTGCGCTCCTGCGGGTTTGAACGGGGTTTTTGGAAGGGCTATCCATAGCCATCCAAAAACGCGATGCATCC
>NZ_LUUK01000022.1 GCF_001644025.1 Methylomonas koyamae | reverse complement strand
GGCGGCATCGTCAAGGAAGGCAGTCATTCGATCGAGCACGGCGCCGGCGTACGGGTGGTCAGCGGCGATAAAACCGGTTTTGCCTATAGCGACCGTATCGAACTGCCGATCTTGCTGGAAGCGGCCAACAACGTTAAAGCCATCGTCCGACAAGGCCAAAATACCCGGCACCGCATCGATACCGCCGCGACTTGGCCGAGTTTGTACCAGCCGATGAATCCGTTGAAATCGCTTGACGACCAGGCCAAGATCGATCTGCTGAAGCGGGTGGATAGCGAAACCCGTAAACTGGACAGCCGGATCGAGGAAGTCATGGTTAGTCTGGTGGCGGCCTACGACACGGTGTTGATCGCGGATCAGGATGGCGGCTTGGTTGCCGACGTCAGGCCGCTGGTCAGGATGAACGTATCGGTGATCATGGTCGAAGACGGCCGTCGCGAACAAGGCAGCATGGGCGGCGGCGGTCGCAGCGATTACAGCTATTTTCTGGAGGGCGATCGCGCCTTCGATTACGGCCGGGAGGCGGTGCGCCAGGCTCAGGTCAATTTGCAAGCCGGCGAGGCGCCGGCCGGCAACATGACGGTGGTGTTGGGGGCCGGCTGGCCGGGCATTTTGCTACACGAAGCGATCGGACACGGTCTGGAAGGCGACTTTAACCGTAAGGGCACCTCCGCTTTCAGTGGGCGGGTCGGCGAAAGGGTGGCATCGGACTTATGCACGGTCGTCGACGACGGCACGCTGCCGGGGCGGCGCGGTTCGCTCAGTATCGACGACGAAGGCACGCCGACCGAGAATACGGTATTGATCGAAAACGGCATCCTGCGCGGTTACATGCAGGACCGGTTGAACGCCCATTTGATGGGGGTCAAGCCGACCGGTAACGGCCGCCGCGAATCCTACGCCCACTTGCCGATGCCGCGGATGACCAATACCTACATGCTGCCGGGGCAAAGCGATCCGGAAGAAATCATCCGCTCGGTGTCCAAGGGTTTGTATGCCCGCAATTTCGGCGGCGGACAGGTTGACATTACCTCCGGCAAATTTGTGTTCTCGGCTAGCGAAGCCTACTTAATAGAAAACGGCAAAATTACCCGGCCGGTCAAGGGCGCAACCTTGATCGGCAACGGTCCCGACGTGCTGACCAAGGTTTCCATGGTCGGTAACGACATGCAACTCGATAGCGGCGTCGGCACCTGTGGTAAGGACGGGCAGAGCGTGCCGGTCGGCGTTGGTCAGCCGACCCTGAAAATTGACGGTTTGACCGTCGGCGGGACCGGCGTTTAAGCCGATCCCGAACCGATCTTCGGCCGAAACCAGCTTTCAAGGAAACTCAACTTGCAAAATCAACAAGAAATCAATCGCTTAAAAGACGTCGTTCGGCAACTGTTGGACGAAGCCAAGCGCCAAGGCGCCGATGCCGCGGAGGCGGGCTTCAGCATCGACAACGGTTTATCGGTATCGGCCCGCTTGGGCGAAGTCGAAACCATCGAGTATCACTGCGACCAGGGAATCGGTGTCACGGTTTACTTTGGCAAGCAAAAAGGTTCGGCCAGCACCAACGATATTTCCGCCGCGTCGTTGACCGAAACGGTTAAGGCGGCCTGCAGCATCGCCCGCTACGCCAGTGCCGACGATTTCGCCGGCCTGCCTGACCCGGAGGACTTGGCGCGATCGGCGGTCGATCTGGATATTTACCACCCTTGGGCAATCGAAGCCTCGCAAGCCATCGAGTTGGCGGTGGCGTGCGAGAACGCGGCGCGCGAGTACGATGCGGCGATCAGCAATTCGGAAGGCGCCACCGTCAACAGTCATTCCGGAACGCGGGTGTTCGGTAATTCGCAGGGTTTTTTGCAAGGTTACCAATCCAGCCGGCACTCGTTGAGCTGTTCGGTGCTGGCCGGTGCCAACGACGGCATGCAGCGCGATTATTGGTATAGCGTGGCGCGCAATCCGCAATTCTTGGAAGCGCCGGAGTTGGTGGGACGCAAGGCGGCGCAACGGACGGTGGCCCGATTGGGCGCCCGCAGCCTGAGCACGCGGCAATGTCCGGTATTGTTCGCGGCCGAAATGGCGTCGGGTTTGATAGGTGCCTTGATCGGCGCGGTCAGCGGCGGCAATTTATACCGTAAGTCGTCGTTTTTGCTCGACTCCCTGCACACTCAAGTAATGCCGGATTTCGTCCGCATTCATGAAGAACCCTTGCTGCCAGGCGCGTTGGGCAGTGCCAGTTACGATGCCGAGGGTGTGACCACTCGGGCCCGAGACATTGTGCGTGGCGGCGTCCTGGAATCCTATGTACTGAGTACTTATTCGGCGCGCAAACTGGGTATGCGCACCACCGGCAATGCCGGCGGCGTGCATAATCTGATCGTCGAACCGGGCGAACGCGATTTCGCCGGTATGTTGGCTTTGCTGGATACCGGTTTGCTGGTCACCGAGTTGATGGGGCAGGGCATCAACCGGGTGACGGGCGACTACTCGCGGGGTGCGTCGGGTTTCTGGGTCGAAAATGGCCAAATTCAATATCCGGTGCAGGAAATCACGATCGCCGGGAACCTGAAAAACATGTTGCGCAACGTCGTTGCGATCGGCAACGACGTGGATATGCGCGGCAATCTGCGAGTCGGTTCTATCCTGTTGGAGCAGATGGCCATAGCGGGTGAATAAATCTTAATGCCAATGGCTTTAGGGTGACGTTCGCCCCTGGCGAATATGAAATTGGGCGGAAGAGCCTGTAGGCTCTTTTAACCGGAAACGCTATCAAGACGGTTTGGCGGGGCTAAGACGTTATTGAGCGCAATTTCAGTCATGCCCTTAACTCATTTGTTTCGTTATTCGTGGCCTGTAGCAAGAGGCACCGATGAACCGTGACGATATATTTCGCGACGATGGCTGCGTCAAGCCGGCAGTCCGGGGGGGGGTTAGCGTCCGAGCAGTGGACGTTGAATCACGCCACCGCTATATTCGGAGCCGACTTGGGCCTACCTGCCCGCGGATATGGCCGAACAGCATGTCGCCGACGGGCGGATCGTGCCGGCTCTTCAGAAATGATGTCCAGAGTGTCGCCGCCGTTGCAGGTATTGTCCCCATTGCCGGTATCGTTGTCTGCAGTCGAAGTGGCGGTTGATGTGCTGCGTTAGCGTTATTAACCCGGCCCTTAAAATACCGTTCGCTCCGAACCCGTCGAAGGGCTAGCCAGCCTGGGCTTAGCCGAGCTCAGCTCGAACGGTATACCCGCGATAAATTGGGTTGGGTTAATAAAACCGGCGACATCAAGCAAATAGTGACGCTACCCATTTGACGCTTTAATCGATCAGTCGACATCAGGCAACACAAAGCGTAGCGGGCGAGTTCCTATCCTTGCCCCCGTGACCGCGTCGATGGTCACCGGCTTAATATCTTCCCCCGTTTCGACATCCTGAATCCGCACCAGCGGTCCGCCGCCGCGATACTGGTGCCCCCAAGCCCCGATCATCACCAATACCGGCAGAAAATCCCGGCCGGCATCGGTCAACACATACTCTTCACGCGGCGGCCGCTCCGAATACAGCCGCTTTTCCAGCATGCCTTCCTCAGTTAGCGTCGCCAAGCGCCGGGTCAGCATCGTCGGTGCGATGCCGAGACTTTTTCGAAATTGGTCGAAGCGGGTCAGGCCGAAATGGGCGTCCCGCAGAATCAACAAGCTCCAGGCGTCACCCAGAAAAGCCAGGCAGCGAGCGATCGGACAAGGGTCCGCGCAAATATTTTTGTCGTTCATACGTTTTTAGTAGTGACTTAGTTTCAAAATGATAGTAACATTGCTATCGAAATGATAGTAACACTTAGGCGACAGACAATCCACACCACGGGAGATTCGATATGAACACTAAACACCATGCCGTAGCCTTGATCACCGGTGCATACTCGGGCATTGGACTGGTAACGGCCAAGGCCCTGCAAAAAGCGGGTTACCGGGTATTCGGCACCAGCCGCAAGGCAGCTGCAAGCGTCGACGGCATCACCATGCTGAGTTGCGACGTGACCGACGAAGCTTCGGTAAACAACACGGTAGCCGAGGTATTGAAGCAGGCCGGCCGCATCGACCTGTTGGTCAATAATGCCGGCGTCGGCTTGCTCGGAGGGGCGGAAGAGTCGTCAACCGCTCAGGCCCGGGCCTTGTTCGACGTCAACCTGTTCGGCATTACCCGCGTGACCAATGCCGTGTTGCCGACCATGCGCAACCAAGGAAAAGGCAGAATCGTCAATATCAGCTCAGCCCTTGGTTTTATCCCAGCGCCTTACAACGCACTGTATGCCGCGACCAAGCATGCGGTCGAAGGCTATTCCGAATCGCTGGACCACGAACTGCGCAGCTTCGGCATCCGGGTTGTTTTGGTTGAACCGGGATATACCCGCACCGCGTTCGAATCCAGCTTAACCAAGCCCGATCAACCGCTGGCCGTCTACGACTCGGTGCGTACCGGCATGGAAGCGCTGATGCGCAAGGGCGTGAACGCGGGCGATGCTCCGGAGGTGGTCGCCGATACGGTGTTGAAAGCCGCGACTGCCGAGGTTCCCAAAAGGCGTTATACCGCCGGAAAACAGGCAACCCAAGTGCGCTTCCTGCGCCGTTTCCTCCCGGAAGCCTTGGTAGACAGGAGCTTGCGCCAGTTTAACCAGCTGCCGATAGTCTGAATCGTTGAAGGATAACGACATGATTCATTTATCGAAGAATTCCATGACGACTAAGCACAGGCTTCTAGCCGGATTGTTACTGCCGCTGATGATAAGCGCCGGATGCAGCGACCAGGACAAACCAACGTCAGCGGTTGTCCGCCCGGTAAAGGTGTTTCGAATCGAGCAGAACACCGTCGCCGGTGCCAGAAGTTTTGCCGGGGAAGTCCGGGCCAGAATCGAGACGCCCTTATCCTTCCGGGTGGCCGGTAAACTGCTGGAGCGCAAAGTTGATGTTGGCGACCCAGTGGGTAAGGGTCAGTTGCTAGCGATACTGGACGGCAACGATTACCGCCTCGCCGTGCAGAGCCTTAAAGCTCAGCTGGCTTCCGCGCAGGCCGACAGCACGTTCTTGCGCGACGATCTGGTGAGATACCGCGAACTGTTGGTTCAGCAAGTCATCAGTCCGCCGGAGTTCGAGCGGCACGAAACCGCTTATACCACGGCGCGGGAGCGGACGGCGGCTCTGGAAGCGCAATTGGCTGAGGCGAACAACCAGCTGAGCTATACCGAATTGCATGCCGACCGCGATGGCGTGGTCACGGCGTTGGCTGTCGAGGCCGGGCAGGTGCTGGCGGCCGGCCAAGCCGTGGTGACGCTGGCCCAGCTCGACGAAAAGGAAATCCATTTCGACGTGCCCGAGCATCGCTTGACGGAAATCCAACGTCAACAAGAAGTTAATGTTTCGTTGTGGACCGACGAAGATAGGCTACTCAAGGCCAGAATTCGCGAAATCGCCTCGGCCGCCGACCCGGCCAGCCGCACCTACCGCGTCAAGGCCAGCTTGCTCGAAGGCCTGGACGCCGTGCAATTGGGCATGACGGCGACCGTTCATATCGCGGCGAACACCGCTTCCGGTATCGCCATCCCGCTTTCCGCCGTCTATACCCCGCAAAACCAGCCCGATCATCGCTTGGTCTGGGTGGTCGACGAGCGGGCTGCTACCGTCAAATCCGTACCGGTTCGCTTGGGCGAAACGCAGCCGGGCGAACGCATTGCCGTCGAGGGCCTCGCCGCCGGCCAATTGCTGGTCAGCGCCGGCGTCCAGCGCCTGGCCGAGGGCCAGGCTGTCCGCTTGCCGGAAGGATCGGGATTGCCTAATCACCACGGCAGCCAGGAACTGCTATGAAAGCATTCAACCTCAGCGAATGGGTGCTCAAACATCGCTCCTTCACCGGCTTCATGCTGGCATTGGTGGTGCTCGGTGGGGTGTTTGCCTATCACATGTTGGGCCAGCAAGAAGATCCGCCATTCACCTTCCGCATCATGGTGGTCAAAACCCTCTACCCCGGCGCCACCGCGCTGGAAGTCGAGCAGCAGTTGACCGACCGGCTGGAAAAGAAAATCCAGGAATTACCCAATCTGGATTATCTGCGCAGTTACTCCAAACCCGGCGAATCGGTGATTTTCGTCACCCCGCGCGAGGATACGCCACCCAGGGAGATCCCCGAGCTTTGGTATCAGGTGCGCAAGAAAGTCGACGATATTCGCATGACGCTACCGCCAGGCAGTATAGGGCCGTTTTTCAATGACGAATTCGGCGATACCTATAGCCTGATCTACGCCTTTTCCGGCGAGGGTTTTAATTATGCCGATCTGAAGTTGGCTGCCGATTCGGTGCGCCAACAATTGTTGCGGGTCAAGGATGTCGAGAAGGTCGATCTGATCGGCGTGCAGGACGAAAAGATTTTCGTCGAGTTTTCCGACAAAAAGCTGGCCGAACTGGGCCTGGATACGGCAGCGGTTGCTCAAGCCTTGCAGGCCCAGAACGGCATGGCGCTGGCCGGCACGGTGTTTTCCGCGCAGCGCAATCTGCCGATACGCCTGACCGGCGCGTTCGACTCGGAAGACAGCGTCTCCAATATGGCGGTACGCATCGCTAGTCGCACATTCAAGGTCAAAGATTTTGCCCTTGTGACGCGCGGCTATATCGATCCCGCCGAATTCAAGATGCGTTTCAACGGCAAACCGGCCCTGGGCCTTGGCGTGACGATGAACAAGAAAGGCAATGTGATCGCCCTGGGAAAAAATTTAGAGGACACGCTGACCGGCATCAAAAACGAATTGCCGATAGGCATGGACGTGGAGCAGGTCGCCAATCAAGCCCATGTCGTGAAAAACCAGATGGCGGAATTCGGCCAAACCTTCTTCGAAGCGCTGACCACCGTGTTAGTGGTCAGCTTCTTGAGCCTGGGCTGGCGCACCGGCTCCGTGGTGGCGCTGACCGTGCCGCTGGTGCTGGCCGCCACCTTGCTGGTGATGCTGCTGTGCGGTATCGATCTGCAACGGATTTCCTTGGGGGCTTTGATTCTGGCGTTGGGCCTGTTGGTGGACGACGCGATGATTGCCGTCGAGATGATGGCTCGCAAGCTGGAAGAAGGTTGGGATCGGATGCGCGCGGCGACCTATGCCTATACTGCCACGGCCTTTCCGATGCTGACCGGCACTTTGATCACCATCGCCGGCTTCTTGCCGGTGGGGTTGGCACAATCCTCGGCCGGTGAATATACCGTGGCGATTTTTCAGGTGGTCGGCATTTCGTTGATACTGTCCTGGATCGGCGCGGTGGTGTTCACCCCGTATTTGGGTTTCTTGATCCTCAAGGTGCATGCCAGCGCCGATGGCCCTATCCACGACTTGTTCGATACGCCGTTCTACAACCGCTTGCGGCGTTGGGTGGATGCCTGCGTCGCGCACCGCAAAAAAGTCATTATCGCCACGCTGGCCTTGTTCGGTCTCGGTGTCGTGGCCTTAACCCACGTTCCCGAACAGTTCTTTCCGTTGTCCAACCGGCCGGAAGTCATCGTCAACCTGTGGCTCCCGGAAGGCAGTGCCTTCGAGCAAACCGAAGCCGCTGCCAAACGCATGGAAGCGCTGTTAGCCAAGGACGAGGATGTGGAGCATGTCGCCAGCTATATCGGCAGCGGCACGCCGAGGTTTTTTATGTTAATCGTGCAGCAATTGGCAAATACCAATCTGGCCGAATTGGTGGTGATGACCAAGGATAACCAGGCGCGCGAACGGGTGATGCAGCACGTCCGGCAGATTCTTGAAACCGACTTCCCGAATGTCAGGGGCCGGGTCAAGCGCCTGAATGTCGGGCCGCCGATGGATTATCCGTTGGCGTTCAGGGTGCTCGGCGAAAACCCCAACATCGTGCGCGGCATTGCCGAGCGGGTGGCCGAGGTCGTACGCAATCATCCCGGCACCGTAGACGTCAACGACGACTGGCATGACCGTATTCCTTCGTTCCGCCTGATGTTGGATCAGGACAAGGCCCGCGCCCTTGGCGTTTCGACGGCCAGCCTGTCGCAAGCCTTGCAGGCGCATTACACCGGCATCCCGGTCGGGCAATTGCGCGAGCAGGATAAATTGATCGACATCGTCTGGCGGGCCAGTCCCGAATTGCGCACCGCCGCTGACGAATTGCCCGACGTCGCGTTGCGCACCGCCAACGGCAAGGCGGTAGCGCTGTCGCAGTTCGTCAAGTTCGAGACCATATTCGAAGATGGCGTGCGCTGGCGGCGCAACCGTTTCCCAACCATTTCGGTGCGCGCCGACGTGGCCGACGGCAAGATGGCCCCGGACGTGGCGGCGGAAATCGTCCCGAAACTTAAACCGATTCAGGATAGCCTGCCGGTCGGTTATTTCATTGAAACCGGCGGTTCCAAGGAAGACGCGGTGACCGCGCAGAAGTCGATTCTGATCTGGATTCCGTTGGTGCTGATCGTCACGCTGATCTTGTTGATGATGCAGCTGCAGAACCTGTCCAGGACCTTCATGGTGTTCAGCACCGCGCCGCTGGGCGTGATCGGCGCCGCCTTCGCCTTGCTGTTGTTCCGGGCGCCGTTCGGTTTCGTGGCCCTGCTCGGCATCCTGGCGCTGGCCGGCATGATCATGCGCAACTCGGTGATTTTGGTGGATCAAATCGATCAGGATGAACAGTCAGGACTCGACACCTGGTCGGCCATCGTCGAATCGACGGTGCGGCGGTTCCGGCCGATCATGCTGACTGCGGCGGCGGCCATCCTGGCGATGATCCCATTGTCGCGCAACGATTTCTTCGGCCCTCAGGCCATCGCCATCATGGGGGGGCTGACGGTGGCGACTGTGTTGACGGTGTTCTTCCTGCCGGCGCTGTATGCGGCGTGGTTTAGGGTGGAGCGAGGGCTGCCGGAGAATACAGACGGTAGGTTGGGCTAAATGCAATGCAGCCTTTATGCCCGCGGGTGCAACATTTTGAATTTGTTGGGCTTCGCTTTGCTCTGCCCAACCTACATTTTGGCATATAGCGGTAGGGTACGCATTGCGTACCCTACGCGGCTACATTTTGGCGCATAAGACCTCGGAGTCTTGCAATGAATAATCGATATTTATCACCGCTAGCCATTCTGTCCCTGGCTAGTCTAGTTGCCTGTACGCCGACCCGCGTCGGCGACCAAGTAGCGCTCAATAGCCCGGCAAGCTGGCAACACGCGCCCAATGCTCAAGCCACCGATGCGGTTGACCTGAAGACGTGGTGGCAAGGATTCAACGATCCCTTGCTGAACGAATTAATAGACAAAGCCTTGGCCGCTAATCACGACATCAAGATCGCCACCGCTCGCGTCCGCGAAGCTAACGCGATGGTCACCGTTGCCGAAGCGGCCTTGTATCCCAGCCTGGATTTCTCACTGTCCGGCGGCCGGGAAAAACGCATCGACCGCATTGTCGGCGTGCCGAGCGGGCAAGGTATCAAATTGATTACGCCGACCGCCGATGCGGTCAGCGGCGGCTTGGCCGCGCGCTGGGAAATCGACGTGTTCGGCGGTCGGCATCTGGAAGCGGAAGCCGCCGCCGCACAAGCCGAAGGCAGCCAGGAAGGCTTGCATGCGGCGCAAGTCGGCCTGTTGGCCCAGGTGGCGACAAACTATCTGGAGTTGCGCGGCGTGCAGCAACGCACCTGCATCCTGCAAAACAATATCGCCTTGCAACGCGAACGCTTGCGGACGTTACAAGTATTTGTGAAAGCCGGGCTGGCTAACGAGGCGGACCTTGCCCGTCAGCAAACCTTGCTGCAGGGCACCGAAGCGACGCTGCCGGGTTTGGTTAACGCCGAGCAAAAGCTGATCCATCGTTTGGGCGTGTTGCTGGGCGAACCGCCGGAAAGCCTAGGAAACCGCTTGGCCACCGTCGGCCCGCCGCCTAATGAAGCATTGAATCAGTTGATTCCATTCATGGTTCGACAAGCTCACCACGAACGGAATCAACCGCTTGCCGTTCGTCCTGAGCCCTTCGGCGATGCTCAGGAGAGCCTCGTCGACGGAGCTATTCAGGGTTCCCCTAGGAGTTTGCCGGCCATGCCCAAGCTGCTGCCGGCCGATTTGCTGGCGCAACGTCCCGATTTGCGCCTGGCGCAAACCGAAGTCAGCGCGGCCGCCGCCAGCTTGGGTTCGGCGCGGGCCGATCTCTATCCCAAGCTGGTGTTGTCAGCCAGCGGCGGTTTCGGTGCGCTGGCGGTCGGCGGATTTCCGAGTCTGGCCGATAGCGTTTATGCGCTGGGTTCCGGCCTTTCCGCGCCTATCTTCAACGCCGGCCGCATCCGCGCCCATATCGCCGCCGCCGATGCGCGACTAGAGCAAGTCGCGGCCAATTATGAGAAAACTTTTTTGCTGGCCCTGGAGGACGCGGAAAACGCCTTCGTCGCGCACCGTTCCGCCACCGATAGCTTAGGAAAATTGACCGAAGCGGAAGCCTCGGCGGAAAAAGCTTACCGGCTGGTCGACGCGTTGTATCAGCGCGGTGCAGGCAATTATTTGGCCGTGCTGGATGCGCAACGCAGCAAACTGGGCGCCAGCGACGAACGTGCAAAAGCCGAAACCGCTGTCAGCGTCGCGATGGTGTCGCTTTACCGGGCATTCGGTGGTGGGTGGACGCTTGATTCGTCGGTAAACGCCATTGAAAATGCCTCGGCACGCTAATCGACCCTTGTTTGGGAATGCGTGGGTAGTTCTTGGGAAAGCGCAGTAGACAAACAAGGGTCAGATCAGGCGTCTAAGCAATTAGATGGCGCTTAATATCTCATCAATCAATTCGGGACCTCGATAGATTAAGCCGCTATAAATCTGCACCAAGCTGGCACCGGCGGCTAATTTCTCCTGGGCGTCTGCAGCGCTCAATATGCCGCCGGCTGCAATAATCGGCAGTCTGCCGTTTAATTCCGCCGCCAAACCTTTTACGACGCGAGTCGAACTATCCTTGACCGGCGCGCCGCTTAAGCCGCCTGCTTCGTTGGCGTGGATATGGCCCTGGATTTTATCGCGGGCAATGGTGGTGTTGGTAGCAATCACGCCGTCGATAGCAAATTCCAACAGCAATGCCGCGATGTGGCTGATTTCTTCATCCGTTAAATCCGGGGCGATTTTCACCGCGATGGGCGTGTATTTGCCTTGCGTCGTCTGAAGTTTCAGTTGTTCTTCCTTCAACGCGTTTAACAATTGCTTGATCTCGTCGCCTTGTTGCAGTTGGCGCAAATTTTTGGTGTTGGGCGAGGAAATATTAATGGTGATATAGCTCGCCGCGGCATAGCTCTTTCTTAAGCCAATCAAGTAGTCTTCGGTAGCGTTTTGCAACGGGGTGTCGGCGTTCTTGCCGATATTGATGCCCAAAATGCCCCGATACCGGCATCTGTCGACTTGTGCCAGCAAATGATCGATACCTAAGTTATTGAATCCCATTCGGTTGATGATGGCTTGATGTTCCGGTAGGCGGAACAGGCGCGGCTTGGGATTGCCCGGTTGCGGGCGGGGCGTGACGGTGCCGATTTCGACGAAGCCGAAGCCCAAATCGGCCAAGGCATCGATGTAATCGCCGTTTTTATCCAGACCGGCGGCCAGTCCCAGCGGATTCTTGAAATGCAAACCCATCACATCGACCGGTTTGTCCGGCGCGGCCGGCCGGGTCAGGGCGCTGACGCCGCTGGCATGGGCAACTTGCAGCAGTTGCAGGGTGGCATGGTGGGCGGTTTCCGGCGGCAGCGAAAACAGCAAGGGACGTAGCAAGGGATACAGGTTCATGGTGGCGGCAAGCGTTTGGGTAAATAGGGGCTGGGATTCAGTGCGGTTGGCCGGTTCAGCATTAGGTCGCTCAACAAGCGGGCGGCCGCTGGCCCCATCACCAAGCCGTTGCGAAAATGTCCGGCGTTGACGTACAGATTGTCGATATCGGGATGGGGGCCGATATACGGGACTCCGTCGGGGCTGCCGGGACGCAAGCCGGCCCAATGATGAGCGACCGGGAAGTTTTTCAATGCAGGCAGCAATCGTGTCGCGAATTCGAAAAGCACTTGGCGGGCCGATTCGGTCGTTGCTTTCTCGAAGCCGGCTTGCTCCACGGTGCTGCCGGCCAGGATGCGGCCGTCACGGCGCGGAATCAGGTAGTGATCGCCGTCAAGTACCATACAGGGCAGGGTTTCGGGTTCGGCCTGGAACAGCAGCATTTGTCCGCGCACCGGCTGGATGCGCAAATCCAGCGCTTGCTCGGGTAGCAAAGCATTCAATAGGTTGGCCGTCCAGGCGCCGGCGCTGACCACCAGCTCCCGCATCGACAGAGAGCCGGCGGCGGTTTGCAAACGCACGGCTCGGCGGCCGCGTATCGTCAACGAGGTGATGTCGGCATTCTCGATAAACTCGACGCCTTGCTGGCGCAACCAAGCTTGCAGCGACTTCAGAAGTCGAGGATTGCGGGCTTGGGCGATGTTCGGTAGCCATAGCGGTTGTCGCCAGTCGACGTGCAGGTCCGTGAGAAGGTCTGTCGGTGGGGTTTGATGACGAATGGCGTAGCGCTCGCACCAAGCCACGGCGTCTTCGCGGTCGGGGTTTTGGCTGATTAACATGCCGCAGTCCCGCCATTCCGGATCGATGCCGGTTGCGTGGTGCAATTCGCGGCACAGACGTGGATAGGTTTCGATGCTGGCTGTCGCTAGTTTGGAAATGGCGTCGGCTTGTCGCCAAGGGTAAATCGGCAGCAAAATGCCGCCGCCGGCCCAGGACGCTTCCCGACCCGCGAGGGATTTGTCGATGATGGCGACATCGCGTCCGGCCAGGCGGAGTTCGCGCGCGGCCAGCAGGCCGCTGATGCCGCCGCCGATGATGAGTATGTCCAGATTTTGCGTCATGCGGGTGCGGAAGATTGGCAAGGGCGAATCTTTTTTAAGTTATCACGAAGCCGGCCCGTCGCGGAATAGGTGGGTCGGCTTTCGCGGAGTGTAAAAAAACAAACGGCTGTTGTGAAAAATAGACAAACATTGAATATAGATTATGATTTTGATGTAAATCAATGAATTCTAATTAAATTTTAATTCGCAAAAAAAAGACGTAAAACTTGTACGGCTGGTTTTTTGCTGCTATTATTGCCCGCGTGAAGAAATCCTGTGTTGCATTCCAGCCAATGCAGTCTTAACAATAACAACCCTTGGGGGGAACGACTATGAGTTTTACCAAAACCAAATTAGCGCTAGGCGTTGCTGCGGCGACTTTGACACTGGTTGGCGCGCAAGCCCAAGCAGCGGGCGCCAGCGCCGAGCGCGTGGCCGATGCCGCCGCTAGAAAAACCGAAGCGTTGGAAGCTCAAATGCAACAAATGGCTGAACAAATGCAAGCCATGCAAGCCGAGTTGAACCGGGTTAAAACGGCTTCTTCCGCTAAATCCTCTACCGAAACCGCCAAAATCCAAGAGTTGGATCATTGGATGGCGTCTGTTAAATCAGCTCCCGAAACCTCGCATGCCAAAGATAATTTGGTTGCAGTCCGTGGTGGTTGGCAAAAACTGGATCACGCCCGTGGAGACAACGACAGCGTTCTGAACGATGGCGCATTGCTGTCTAACAATATGAATTCAGATGGCTTTTACTTTGGCGGTGCGTTTGACTTTAATGTCAACAACGATTTATTCGGCTTGATGGATGACACTTCATTCGGCGTTGAGATTGGTGTTGAGTACTCTGAGTTTGGTAAAGGCTTGAATACACTGGGTACCGTGACTGCGGTAAATGCGACTGTAAGTCCGCATCAGTCCACCGATTCTCGCTTGCGGATCAACGCTTCACCAAAAATCAAATTCATGCACGACAGCAAATTGCGTCCATGGATCATCCCCGTCGGTCTTGATATCAATATTCTGGGTGTTCCTTCCAACGCGGTTTCCGTGTTGAACGCCGGCATGCAATTCGGCGGTGGTGTGGAATACGATATTTTCAGAGGTATCACTCTGGGTACCGATGTTCGTTACCATTATTCAACGAGCAAAGTTGATGGTACGCCAACCGACGGTTTCAGTACTGGCGGTTACGTTGGTTTCAAATTTTAATTTGTAAACCCCGCGTTACCCAAAAAGGGAAGGTGTCAAAGCCTTCCCTTTTTTTATGCTCAATTGGTTTTCGGCGCATTAGGACGGCTTTGGCTTGCAACTTGTTCGTGGTGGCATCTTGATATTCCGCTGAGTCAGCCACCGGGCAACAAAAGGCAGGCGCCCGCCTGTGCCAAATTGACCGGTTTCTCGTTGACGCATTCGTAAAATCCGCGTTCGCTTAGCTCGCGGCCGAAACCGGAGTTGTTGAGTCCGCCGAACGGCAGTTCCGGCGCGGTCCACGCCGGTTGGTTGACGAACACCATGCCGCAGTCGATTTGCGCGGCAACGGCGCGCCCACGCTCGATACCGGCCATGAATACCTAAGTGCCGAGGCCGAAGGGTGTAGCATTCGCTAACGCAATCGCGCTTGCCGTGCTGTCGACGACGTGGAAAGCTGCGGCCGGATCGAACAATTCCCGGTTAAACACCGGATTGCGTTCGTCTATCCCCGTAATCGCCGTGGGTTCCAGAAAATAGCCGGGCCGGTCGAGGCGGTCGCCGCCCAATCCAATCGTCGCTCCGGTTTGGCGGGCCCGATCGATTTGCTCCAGCAGCAGGTTCGAGGTTTTTTCCGAAGCCAGCGGTGCTTCGGCATGCTCGCTCGGCACCGGCGACGGCGCTCTCCAGTTCCGCGTCCGATATTGCGGGATAGCTGGCGATGAATTCACCGTTGGCGGGGTTGATGGATTGGTAACTCAAGGTGGAGTCCCGATTCAAGATGGCGAAAGGCCGGCCCGCGCGGAGCCGGCCGCATTCGGTTTAGGCGCGATCGGTCACGCCCGGCGTCAACATCAGGTTGACCGGCAGTTTCTCCTGTAGCGTGTAAGGACTGGCCTTGTTCTCGGCCACCCAGCGCTTTTCGGCGACCGATTCGAACGGCGGCGGCAATTCGCCTTGCAGCGACCACAAATCGAACGGCGTCTCGTCTATCGAAATTTCCCAGTCGTAACCGCGTTCCTTCACATACGGCGCGACCACGGCGTCCAGGGTGCGGATCCACCATTCGCGCAGGATAGGCCCGGGAATGGTTCTGGCGATCTGGTCCACCTTGAAGCGAACGAATTGATTATGCGCCTTGCCGCCGACGTAGCAATTGCCCTTATCGATGGCCTCGAACAGGATTACGACGTAAAACTTGGGGATGGGCACGCCGGCGTAGATGCCGGTGATGCGCTCGGCGAGTTCTTGTTTGTCTTCGGCACTGAAGGCGCCGGTCGGATGGTAGACTTTCCACAAAGGCATGGTGATTCTCCTGAATTTGAAGTATTGGGACGGGCCGGTTTGGGGGCCGCTAAAATCGGAATTCGGTCGCCTGGCGCCGGCGGCGATCCGAACTCGGGCGACGCGTCGTTAGTCCAGGTTTGCGAAATCCTTGGGGGGATGCAAGCCGAATGGCGGCGTCGGGGATTACTTTAGGCCGGCTGGAGCCAAGCGTAAAATGGCGAATATTCATACGCGGATGAATATTTTCGATGCCGGTCTTCCCGGCGCGGTCGTTAACATTCCGCGGTTTTGGGTATTCCGACCATGGCCGATTTACGCAGCTTCGATTTGAATTTACTGGTCGCTTTCGATTGGCTGATGCGAGAACGCAGCGTGTCGCGGGCAGCGGAGAAAATGTTCATCAGTCAGTCGGCGATGAGCCATGTACTGCAGCGCTTACGGCAACAGTTGGAAGACCCGTTGTTGGTGAAAACCCCGGCCGGCATGGTGCCTACCGCGCGGGCCTTGGCGCTGGTCGATCCAGTCTCCGCAGTGCTGAAAGAGGTGGAAGGTTTGATCAGGGCGCCGGCCCCGTTCGATCCGGCTGGCAGCCGGCGCGCGTTCGCGATTGCCGCCACCGATTACGTGGAAGCCTTGCTCTTGCCTAAACTGGCACCGCGCATCGCCCGTCAGGCGCCGGGCGTGGACATTCGTTTCAAACGTACCAGTAGCCGGTTTCCGCTCGAAGCGCTGGAGCAGGGCGAAATCGATCTGGTGTTGGGTTTCGAGGTGATGCTGAATCCGCCGAAGCATCTGCATTGTCTGGCCTTGTTCGACGATTGCATGGTTTGCGTGGCGCGGGTCGGTCATCCGGTCGTGAATCGGGAATTGACGCTGGAGCAATACATCGGCTTGCCGCACATCATGCTGTCTGGCGCCGGCTCCGGTAGCGGCCAGGTCGATAGTTGGCTGGCCGAGCACGGTCTGGAGCGGCGGGTGGCATTGACGGTTTCGCATTTTCTGTCGGCGCCGTTGATTGTGGCCCAAACCGATATGGTCATGGCCTTTCCTAAGCGTACCGCCTTGCAAATCGCGCAAAACCAGCCTCTGCAATGGGTGCCGTTACCGTTGGATTTGCCGGATTACGCCACGGTCATGGTCTGGCATCCGTTGCAAGACCAGGAGCCGGCCAACCGTTGGTTGCGCGGCGAGATCCGCGCCGCTTGCGTCGAGTTGACGGATTAAACGAATCGCGGCTCGCCCAGTTCCGGAAAGTAGCGCAACTGCATGCGCCGGCAATAGTCGATTAACGCCGGTTGCGCCAGCGCATAGTCCTTGACCGGCGAAGCAACAGGGCAGGCGAGCAGGTTGATCAGAATGCCGTAAGCCGACGCGTCGACGCTGGCGGGTTGCTCGCCGAGTAAATAGGGGCGGTCCGCTAAGGCAGCAGCCAACGCGGTCACGTCCTGCCGGCCCAACTCGAATACTTGTGCGGTCGGCAAGCGACCGATGCCGTGGCCGCGAATCTGGCTTTTGATCCGCAGCCGGTAAAGGCTGGCGACCCCGTCGGCGAGGAGCGGCGGCAGGCTTCGAAAAATTGCCTGTTTGTTGATGCGCCAATTCTCCGCCCCGGTTTGCCAGCGGCTGTACATGCAGACCCAATACAAATGCTCTTCCAGCAGACGTTGCCAGGCAAGGGCTTGAGCTTTTTGCCGGTCGGAAAGGGTTTGGTCCGGCCGGTTGCCGAAATTCTGTTGCAGATGGGCGATGATGATCCGGCTATCGGCGATTTTGCGGCCGTCGTGGTCGATGTAGGGCAATTTGCCTAGCGGCGCGTATATCGGTAGCGTTTCCACGATCCGGTACTCGATTTCGGCCATCCGCAGATAGGTTTCCAGCTTCGTGCAAAACTGGCCGGGGTTGGGGATATGCCAGGCTCTGGGAAATTGATGAAGAACAATCATTTGTTGTTTCGTCTGGGTTTGGGGCATTTCGCAGTCGGTCATTTCCGAAGGTAGCGGGCCATTGGGAGTAGTCGGTTTTACAGGCCTGATGCGAATTTCTCTGATGTTATACTACACAGATTCGATTTGATTGAGATGGCGGCACTTGTCAAACGGTTGTCTCAAAAATCCGTCGCCGCTGTCGGTGCCTTTTTACCCTGCCGATGCCCGAAAAATGACTTCCCGGCCAACGAAATCAAAAAACACAGCGCGCCGATTCCTTCACATGCCGAGTGCCAAGCGCTTAACTCGGTTCGTTTAACAGCGTTGAATTAAATGATGAGAACGCTTTACCCTGAAATATCGCCCTTTCACAGCTTCTTTCTCGACGCGGATTCGGTGCATCGGGTGTATGTCGAACAATCCGGCAATCCCGCCGGAGTTCCGGTGATTTTTTTGCACGGCGGGCCCTGTTCCGGTACCAAGCCGGAGCATCGGCGCTACTTCGATCCGGAGCGCTATCACATCGTCTTGCTCGATCAGCGTGGTTGCGGCCAGTCTTTGCCGTTTGGCGAATTGGCGGCGAATACAGCGCTGGATTTGGTCGACGACATCGAGCGGATCAGAATTCGCTTGCGCGTGGAACGGTGGTTGCTGTTTGGCGGTTCGTGGGGGGCTACCTTGGCTTTGCTTTATGCGCAGCGTTTCCCCGAAAAGGTCTCGGGCATGGTGCTGCGGGGCGTGTTTTTGGCGCGTGCGGCCGATATGGATTGGTTTCTCGGCAATGGCGCCAATCGGATTTATCCGCAAGCTTGGCAAGGTTTGCTGGATAGTGTCGATGCCAAGGAGAAACAGGAGGTTCTGCCTAATCTGTTGAGCTCGGTATTCGGTGGCGACGAGAGCCTTGCCCGGCGCGCGGCGAAAGGTTGGCAGGACTGGGGCGGCCAGGTCGCTTTGGGTAATGAGTTCATCGCGAGTGCAGAGCCGGCCGGTGAACGTGAGGTGTTGCAAGTCAGGATGGAGCTGCATTACGCCCGAAATCGCTATTTTCTCTCCGAAAATCAGCTGCTGGCGAATTGCGGGGGCTTGAGCGATATTCCCTGTACGATCATCCACGGGCAGAACGATTTAACCTGTCCGTTGGAGGCAGGTTGGGCCTTGCATCGCGCATTGCCTCATGCCGAATATATCGTGCTGCCCAATGCCGGACACGTTGCTCGCGGCGAGGAAATGATCGGCGCCTTGGTGGCGGCGGCCGATCGGATGGCTGGGCTGTTGGGCTAAAACATGGCGGATACGAAAAAACGCTTGGTGATCGCAATGACCGGCGCAACCGGCGCTATCTACGGTATCAGGATGCTGGAGATACTCCGAGAACGGCCGGAATGGGAAACGCACCTGGTGATTTCCTCGGCGGGGCTGGTCAATCTGAAATACGAATTGGACATGGATAGGGCGGCGCTGTATGCGCTCGCCGACGTGACGCACGGCATCAACGATATTGCCTCCAGTATTGCAAGCGGCTCCTTCAAGACCGAGGGAGTTGTCATTGCGCCGTGTTCGATGAAAACCCTGGCGGCGGTGGCGCACGGTTTTGGCGACAATCTGATTTCGCGGGCGGCCGACGTGGCGCTGAAGGAACGCCGTAAAACAGTGCTGGTGCCCCGCGAAACCCCGTTAAATCTGGCGCACATCCGCAACATGGCGGCGGTTACCGAGATGGGTGGCATCATATTTCCGCCGATGCCGGCGTTTTACAATAAATCCGATTCGCTGCGGGCAATGGTTGACGAGGGGGTCGGCCGCATATTGGACATGTTCGGCGTCGATACCGCCGGTCTGTATAAGCCCTGGACCGGCCTGGAAGGCTGAGTCGCGATCAAATCCAATCGATTCCCGGAGTTTTTTGCGTTTATTTGGCCCGTCGCGAATTGACAGGGTGCCGGTTCTGATTTAGAGTTGCCGCACTCGATTATTTTGCCCGTCAACAAAGGCTTGCTAGGCTCTCGAATCTTGCTGGGAAACGGGAGCTTTGTTGTAAGGGTCGCCTTAAAAACAATAACTGTAACTATAACAATCGGAGCACATAAGTATGGCAAGACCATTAATTCAAATGGCGTTGGACTCACTGGATTTCGACCAAACCGTTGCGTTGGCCGACAAAGTCGCACCTTACGTCGATATCTTCGAAATCGGTACCCCTTGCATCAAATACAACGGTATCAATCTGGTCAAGGAATTGAGACAACGTTTCCCTAACCAACTGCTGCTGGTTGACCTGAAAACCATGGATGCCGGCGAATACGAAGCCGGTGCTTTCTACGCTGCCGGCGCGGACATCTGCACCGTATTGGGCGTTTCCGGTCTGGCTACCATCGGTGGCGTGATCAAAGCGGCTAAAAAATATAGCGCCGAAGTTCAAGTCGACCTGATCAACGTGCCTAACAAAGGCGAGTGCGCTCGCGAATCCGCGAAACTGGGCGCCCAAATCATGGGTGTACACACCGGTCTGGACGCACAAGCGGCCGGTCAAACGCCTTTCACCGATTTGGCGGAAGTCGCTAACCTGGGCTTGAACGTTCGCGTTTCCGTTGCCGGCGGTATCAAACCAGCTACTATCGATCAAACCGTTAAAGCGGGCGCCAACATTATCGTGGTCGGCGCGGCAATCTACGGGGCTGCATGCCCTGCTACCGCGGCAAAAGAGATCCGCGAGCTGGTCGACGCCGCTTCCGCATAAGACCGCTTTGGTTAGACCTAAGCTGTAATCTGCAAGATCTAAGGACGGGTGGCTAACGCCACTCGTCCTTTCTTACGTTTTAAACCCCAGTTTTTGAAAAGCGGCGCCAACCGCCCGCTGTCATCATCGATATTTAAAGGAGATACACCAATGCCTTCGCGCCGAGACTT
>NZ_LUUK01000021.1 GCF_001644025.1 Methylomonas koyamae | reverse complement strand
CGGTCGCCGCGACCCGTCAGGCTGTCAATTGCAACACCAATTTGGGGATTATTTTGCTATGCGCGCCGGTTTTGCAGGCCGCGGCCGGCTTGGCGGCCGGCGACTCGTTGCGCGCCGCGCTGTCTCGAGTATTAGAAAACACCACGAAATCCGACGCGGAGTGGGTGTTTCGGGCTATCGAGCTGGCTGCGCCGGGCGGATTGGGGACATCGGATGCCCACGATGTTCGCGACGCGCCGAATGTGACCCTGTTGGAAGCAATGGACTACGCCGCCGAGCGCGATTTAATCGCCGCGCAATACGTTAATCGGTTTAAAGACGTTTTTGATTTTTCGGTTTTACGATATAATCGTGCTTTCGTTTTGTCTGGCGATTTCGGCTGGTCGGCGTTGGCGGTGTATGCTGCGATATTGGCCCGGTTTCCCGATAGTCATGTCGAGCGAAAGTATGGACAGCAATACACAGAGTGGATTAAGGGGGAAATGGTCGAGCTCGAAAGAGCTTTGCAGGCAGCCTTCGCGCCTGACAAGTTGATGCCGGTTCTATATGAATTGGATAAAACTTTCAAGGCAAAAAAAATCAACCCAGGCACGACCGCGGACCTGACGGTCGCAACCGTGCTCGTGGTGCTTCTGGAACAATTGGTTAGCGGTACAAGCGGCTAACCGTTGATAGACGGACCTAGACCGAAACGACAATTTAAGGACATAACAGTGTCTATTTTTTGGTTCAATCTTATCTTAAGGGGATAAATTTAAAATGGCTAAAATCAATAACTTACGCGTTGGTGAATCTTTGGTTGGCGAAGGCAACGAAATTGCCCACATCGACTTGATCATCGGCCCACGCGGTTCCGCGGCTGAAACTGCTTTTGCAAACGCTCTGACCAACAACAAAGACGGTTTCTCTACTCTGTTGGCGGTTGTCGCTCCTAACCTGATGGTTAAACCAGCGACCATCTTGTTCAACAAAGTGACCATCAAAGGTTCTAAACAAGCCGTTCAAATGTTCGGACCTGCTCAACGCGCTGTTGCAATGGCTGTTGCCGACTCTGTTGAAGACGGTACTATCCCTGCTGACGAAGCTGATGACTTGTTCATTTCTGTTGGCGTATTCATCCACTGGTTGGCTGAAGACGACGCAAAAATCGAAGAATTCAACTACAAAGCGACTAAAGAAGCGATTGAGCGCGCTGTTGCCGGCACTCCGACTGCAAAAGAAGTCGTCGCTGCCAAATCTGGTGCAAAACACCCATTTGCTGCTAACAACGTTTAAGTTTAAGACGCGAAGGTTGTTAAAAATACCCCGGCTTGCCGGGGTATTTTTTTGTCTAAAGGTTTTCCAGGTCCTTGCCGGTGAGCGCACCGTTATGTAAGGCGCTGGCTACCAATGCGGCGCGCACGCCGATTTCGGCCAGCCGGCGCAAATCGTCGCGGTTACGCACGCCGCCGGCGGCCACGAAGCACCGGTTCGGATGGCGGATCTGCAATTCGCTTAACAAAGCGCAGTCGGGACCGCCATGACCGCCGACCTTATCCAAGGTCATCGCTATGACGGTTTCCGGCCAGTAGTTCGTAAACCTCTGCCAGCCAGGGTCGCCCAGCGCGCGCTGGTGTTTGAAATCCAAGGATAGAATGGCCGAGCCGCCGGACAAATCGAAGGCTTGGCGTTGCGATTCGGTACCGACCACCGGCCGCAGATTTCCGCGAGACGGAATGGCGACGGCCGGGCCGCCGTCGTCGATCCAGAACGTCAGATCCGGGAAGGTTTCGGCTAGCTTTAGAATCTCGCGGCGGTGGCTGCCGCGAGCCTCGATGGCGTCTAGGTCCGCGATGTAAAAGGTCGTAAAGGCATGCAGATTTAGAAATGCCTCGACCACGGCGATCGGCTCGCTGGCTTCGCAGATCGACGATTGCGGATGTACAGGCCGATAGCGGCTACGGTCGCCGCCGGCAGCCAACACGACTTCGCCGTCCTTTAAATCGATTACCGGAATAACCTGCATTGCACCGACCATGAAAATTTTGGTGTTCGAATATATCACCGGCGGCGGTTTTGCCGGTCAGTCTTTGCCGGCCGGCTTGGAGGCCGAGGGCGGGCTGATGTTACAGACATTGCTTCAAGAATTGAAGGCCTTGCCCGGTATTGAGTTGACGGTGATGCTCGATAGCCGCTGCCAACGCCCCAATGTATTGACCGAAGCGGAGGTCGTGCGCGTTAACCATCCGGACATCCGCACCATTCTGCCCAAGCTGTTGAATGCCACGGATTGCTTTTGGCCGATCGCGCCGGAGACCGACGGCATTCTGCATACCCTCGCCGAGATCGCCGCCGCCAACCGGACTCCGACCCTGTTGTCCGATCCCGCCACGCTGGCGGTTTGCGCGGACAAGCTGGCTAGTTACCGAGTGTTTTGCACGCGAGGCTTACCGGCGGTGCCGACCCGAAGCCTCGTCGACGATTTCGCCGATTGGCGCGGACGCTTGGTGGTCAAGCCCGTCGATGGCGTTGGTTGCGAGGGCGCTCGGTTACTGACTGCCGAGCAATTTTCCGATTGGCGCAATCGCTGCTCCGATCCGATGCGTTATGTGGTCCAGCCCTATTGCGAAGGTCGGCCTTCCAGCTTGTCCGCGTTGTTTGCCGGCGGGCGAGCGTGGTTGCTGAGCGTCAATCGCCAACTGATCGAGGTGGTCGATGGCGGCTTCGCGTTGCGCGGTTGTCGGGTGAATGTCGCGGTTGCGTCGCGGTCCCTGTACCAGGGGTGGCTGGATCAATTGGCGGTCGGTTTGCCGGGTTTGTTCGGCTACGTTGGGGTGGATTGGCTGGAAACCGCCGACGGCGGCGGTCAATTGTTGGAAATCAATCCGCGTTTGACCAGTTCCTATGCCGGGGTCGGCCAAGCCATTGGCATCAACGTCGCCGAACAAGTGTTGCGTTGCCTCGACGGCGTGCCGGAAAGTTTTCAAACCGATAGCCAAACCGTCGATATTATTTTCAATCATTAAACGAATTCATGGCTCAACGTATCGCGGGATGGGACATTGGCGGCGCCCATGTCAAATTGGCGCTATTGGACGAACACGGCGGATTGAGCGGGGTCGAGCAACGGCCATGCCCGCTCTGGAAGGGCTGCGATTATCTGGCCGCAGTACTGGCCGAACTGGACCAGGCCTACGGTTTAGCCGATTATCGCCACGCGGTGACGATGACCGGCGAATTGGCGGACGGTTTCGCCAATCGCGAGCAAGGCGTGCGAGCCATCGTCGCCACGATCGGCCAGCGCTTTGGTTTCGACCGGATCGAGGTGTTTGCCGGACGGGCCGGCTTTATCGGCGGAGCGGACGTCGCGCCGGCCGATACGCTGGCCATTGCCTCTGCCAACTGGCTGGCCAGCGTATTTTGGCTGGCGGAGCAGTTGCCGGATGCCTTGTTCGTCGATATCGGCAGTACCACGACCGACCTGTTGCTGATTGAAAACGGTTGTCCGCGAATCGAAGGCTATACCGATTATCAGCGTTTGATTTCCGGCGAATTGCTCTATACCGGTGTCGTTCGTACCTCGGTGATGGCGCTTGCCGACACGGCCGAATTCAACGGGCGGCAACAAGGTCTGATGGCCGAGCACTTTGCGACAACCGCCGATATATACCGGGTAACCGGCGATTTGCAGGAGCACCACGATCAAACCGAGAGCGCCGACGGTGCCGAAAAAACGCCGCAAGCTAGCGCCAGGCGCTTATCCAGACTGACCGGCTACGAGTTTGTCGAAGCCGATTGGCCGCTGTGGCAGGCGTTCGCCGCCCGCTTGAAAGACGTGCAAAAGCAAAAGGTGACTCGCGCTTCGCTCGTGCAAATGCAACGTGCCACCCGACTGCCGGTTTGGGTTGGCGCCGGCGTCGGCCGGTTTTTGATCAGGGAGATTGCCGATGACTTGGGCTACGCGTACCGAGATTTTTCGGAGTTGCTGGCGAAGCCAAACGGCGAGTGTTCGCGCTTGGATGCCGCCGATTGCGCGCCGGCGGTCGCGGTGGCATTGTTAGCGGATCGGCGTCGGCATGCCGGACAACCTTAAAGTCGCGACCGTTTACAATTTCTGGGCGGCGCTGCACCTGTGGCCGATTGAGAAAATCAAAACGTAAGAATATGCTTACAAAAAGGATGGAAGTATTTCTAGGCTTAATCACTCGATTTATCAAGCCATCCGTTAAGGTATATCGACTAAACTACACGCGCAGCGAACGGATGGATTTTAAATCGCTGTAATTAAAAAATGACAAAAATGGGTTGGGGTAATGCTCTCGTTTCTTTGGAAAAATCGCGAATTGGAAGAACTCAAGCTGCAATTGGCCGATGCTAACCGGCAAATTCAACAGCAGACCGATGAGTTGGAGCAGTCGCGTCTTGCGTTACAGCAGGCGCACGCCGGCAACATGGCACTGCAAGCGGCGCACCAGCGCGATTTAGGCACTATTTCCCATTTGCAGAACTTCGGCCAGTCCTTGCTGAACATGCAGACCAGTTTGTTGACCTTGGCTAACCGCTTGCGCGACGAAAAAGACAATGCCATCGAAGCCCAGGGCATATCGATCACCAGTAGCGAGGCCATTAAGCGCATTTCCCACAACTTGGTCGAATTGGCCGACGGCTCCAGCCATGCCGCCGAGCAAGCCGGCTCGCTGGATCAAAGTTCGCGGGAAATCATCGGCGTGGTCAAATTAATTCGCGACATCGCCGATCAAACCAATTTATTGGCGCTGAATGCGTCGATCGAGTCCGCTCGGGCTGGCGAGCAAGGGCGCGGCTTCGCTGTGGTGGCGGACGAAGTGCGCACCCTGGCGCAACGTACCGCCGAAGCGACCAATAAAATATCGGCGCTGGCCGAATCCATCCGCAACGCCAGCGGTGGTACCCGCGAGCAAATGAGCCAATTGGCGGATCACGCCAGAAACTATAGCGAGGAAGGTCAGCGGGCGACCGGCACGATGCGCGAGCTATTGGACTTCTCGGTGACGATGGAAAAAGTGGTGGCGGCTTCGTCGCTGCGCAGTTTCTGCGAATTGGCCAAATTGGACCATTTGATTTACAAGTTCGAAGTTTACAAAGTGTTGTTCCGCTTGTCGTCGAAGACGATTCGGGACTTTGCCGAACATACCGAGTGCCGCTTGGGCAAGTGGTATTATCAGGGCGAAGGTCGGGCCTGCTTTTCCAAACTCCCAGGTTATTCGGAAATCGAGCAACCGCACATGACCGTGCATCAGGCGGCGCTGAAAGCCTTGACGGCTCATACCGCCGGCGACGATCAAACCATGCTGGCCTCGGTGGGACGGATGGAACAGGCCAGTTTGGATGTGTTGAGTAACCTGGAAAAGATCGCGCATAGCGCCGAGGTCGATGCCGGCGTGTTATGTAAAGCCCATTGAGCCGCCGCCGTAGATTCTCAAAATCCCAGTACGCTTCGTAAATACAGAAAGGCCAAGGTCAAATAAACCGCAAAGCTGACCGCCAGAAGCCAAGGCCGGCGATGAGGTTTGGCCCAAGCCGGCAAATGCGGCGGCAGCAGGCGGTGATTCAGCCAATACAGTAGCGGTGGAAACAGGATGGTGCCGGCGAAGCCTATCACGGCGCTGGTCAATATTAGCGGGCCGGGCGCGTCCAACTGCATCGTGAAGCAGGTAATCAGCGTTAGCAAACCCAGAAACAGATAGTACCAGCGCCGCGCCGGCCAGCGTTGCGCGGCCGGAAACAGCGTCAACACAATGTCGGCCTGAATGCGGCTGACCGCGTCGGCGGTCGCCAGCCAAGTGTCGGTCAAAAACGCCGCCGCCACCACCAGAAACAACAGTCTGCCGATTTCGCCCCAGCTGACCGCGAAGAACTGGCTTTGCACGACGGCCAGTTCGTATTCTTGGGGTAGCAAGCCCTTGGGGAACAGTAAGGCGTAAGCCAGCAGGCAGGTCATCAAGGTTGTCAGCAGGTTTCCGAGAATCCCGACCAAAATATCGGCACTTAGAAAACGCCGCCAGGTTTGCCAGCGCGCGGCGCTTTCGGGCTCGTCTCGCGGTAGAAAACCGTCGCTGAGTACCGCTTCCTCGCTGCCGCCCAAACCGGTAATCCGGCCGACCCAGCCGGCCATGCCGGCGCCTTTGTCGCGTAGCCAGTACGAATAAAACAAAATCCAGAAGCCGCCCAGGCCGGCAAAAGTGATCGCAGTCAATAATTTGCTGGCGTCGCCGGCTTCCCACGGCCGCGCCATCGCCGCCGTCGGTCCCAGCAAGCCGCGCGCGAATTCCGGCAGCGTGGCCGTCACATCGCTTTGCAAGCAGGCCGACAATAAACCGACTACGGTGACCACCGCGACCAGCTTCATGAAGCGTTCGATCAACGTGTAAACGACGCCGCTGGCCAGGATCGCCGCCAGAAACACTGCGATGGACAAATAGCCCCAAAACAGACTTTGCTCGCGTTGGCTCCAACCGGCCGGCCAATGGGTCAATTCGGCCATCGCGGTGCCGCCGGCCGACGCGAACGCGCCGAACCAAAAAAACGATACCGACATCAACAGCCACAGAAAGATGCCGAGCCGGCGGTTCAAACGAATGAAGCCGTGAAAGATGCTTTCGCCGGTCAGCAGGGTGTAGCGGCCTATCTCCAGATTTAACGGGTATTGCAACAAGCAAGCCGGTACCAGCAGCCAAAGAAAGGTCAAACCGTATTTGGCGATCATGTACGGCCACCAGATCAGCTCGCCGCTGCCTTGCGCCAGCGCCATCCAGACCACGCCGGGTCCCAACGCGGCCCACCAACCGGGAAAAGCCGGAATGGCGCGGCGAGGAAGAGCATCTAACGGAGTTTTGTTCATTGGACGGAATTGAGTGCTGTCAAAAGCCGGCCATTTCCGCAAATTCGCCGGAATTTGGCAAGTCCGGCTTGTCGCTAGCGCGGCATCGGCGGCTACAAAATCGCGATCGTTGGCGGCCCGATTCGGACCGGCCACGGTTTGAGCGGTCTCCAACGCAGGCGAAGTCACGTTCTCTGGAATATCCAAAGCTTGTGCGTAGGAAGGGCTTTAGTCCCGATTTTTCGTTCCAGCGACGGAGTAGCCTCGCGGCATATCCCACCCCAAACCAGCCACCGATTCCGATTGAAAACCGCCACCGGCTTCAATCCAATGTCGGCCAGGGATTCCAACTACAAAATCACCACTGGCGCCGACAGATATATATTCGGATGAAGGCTGGGTTTCGGCCAATACCTGTCAATTGGTAATTTAACGTTAAGGGCAAATCACGTATCAATAACAGTCATTCATGCTTAAAGTATCCAGCCAGTTTGAATTTTTGGCTTACTTTGATAATTACAATTATTCGCTTTTTTCATACGCCATTAGGGCTTGCCAAGTTTCCCGAACACCATGAAGTTGCCAAACGCCTGCAATCTTATGAAAAGTTGCGGTGTAATTAATCCGATCCCTACCCAATATGAATTCACAATCAATTAAAGCCTTATCTTTATTTTTATTAAAACGGGGTTTAGAGTTTTTACTCCATCTTCCAGCATATAATGTATTGCCTATTTTTTCTCCTGCTTTAATAAGATTTACATCTGCAATAGATTCAGGTTTTGAATCAATATAGTTTATTGCTTGCTGGATGTCTTTAGTTCGGTTTTTATTATTTAATGCGGCTTCAACTAAAATCTGCCTGCTAACTGGTGCTCCAATCAGCATTAGGGTTTGAATCGCTCCAGATTCAACCCACCGGTCTTTATATTTGTTTAGCACTGACTCTCGCAAAAACGCCCATTCTTGATCTGAAGATGGCTCGATTAAAGCTGTGACTACATGATACGCCCAGCGACTACCTAAAACTCCATCGTTTGGTTGTGGCGCATTATTGACAATGAGTCGCAAGTCCTCTGGAGCTCCAATAAGAGAAAGCAAATTTATTACCGCTAGACCAACGTGAGGATCATTTATTAACGATCTTAACGCAGGTCTTAGTTTTTTTTCTTCAGAAAATACTAGTTCTTCAAGTGGCTCATTTTGAAGTGAATCAGGGTAGTCTCCCGCTAGAAGTTCACGTAGATGGATAATTTGCTTTTCGCCAGAAAGCTTAATAATAGTTTTTAAATTAAATGGATTATATTTTCTCTTTACAACGTACTGAGATTTATAATTTGATGATGAATATTCCTCATAACCTTTTTTAGAAACTCCATAGAATATATGCTCATCATGAGGAGCAGCAAATTCGTCATAGCTTCCTTTAATTTGTCCATTTTTGTCTGACCTTAATCGTGCTAAAGATATTTCGCGGACATCATCATCAGTTATTGTTTTTAACCAGTAGATAT
Source organism: Methylomonas koyamae (assembly GCF_001644025.1). Lineage (GTDB taxonomy): Bacteria > Pseudomonadota > Gammaproteobacteria > Methylococcales > Methylomonadaceae > Methylomonas > Methylomonas koyamae_A. Next base: position 21,504 of record NZ_LUUK01000021.1, on the reverse strand, counting down.
TAACCTGAACATTACTAACAGGTCTTCCTAGCCCGTCAACAATTGACGTGTTTAGCTCTTTAGCCTTAACAGAGGACATTCCCCCAATCAATACTATCGAAATTATTAAATACCTAAGTCCAAATTCCATAATTCATCCAATTCCAGATTTATTTTTTTATGATAACTGTCCACTTTACGGTAAGTATCAGACGGTCAAGAAAATCCGCTGAATGGCAACTTAGGGTCGAAAGCCGTCATTCACTACTTACGTTTGTATCACTTTTAAACCTGGTTTGAAACGTTTGCAACGGGGTTAAAAAACCCGTCGCGCTTAGGTCGCATTTCAGGATCAGAAACGACATAGTTTTTCCATTCTTCAATGGTTATTTCTGGACCTTCTTCCTCGAACCACTCTGCTTTTCGAGTTATATGAACTTCGTAACCCACGGAAATACTCCTAGAAAGCTAACGCGAAGCTCAGCGGCGCCAAAGTATTAGAGTATCCGCAGGCTTGGCTAAGTCTCCAAGATTGACTAATGAAGTCGAATTGTCGTCTGACACTTTTGCTCCTAACGCCAAGCTCACCCGACGAAAACCGCGTAGTGGTTTTTGGTCGGGTGAAGCGCATGGTTAGGCTTATTTGCCAAATAAATCTTGTTGAGATTCTGCATATTTCTTTGCCTGTTTATAGACTTTTCCTTGAGGTGTTTGCAATGATTGGGTCGAATCATATTTACCTATTACGGTAGTTACAGCATACCCAGTAATAACAATTTCACCAGTCTCATCGAGTTTTCTTTGTATTTCAAGGACACAAGTAATTGTACTGCCATTTTGAAATGCAACCTGCTTTGATTGTACTTGATACCGAAAATCGCTATCAGCCATCGCAAATGTGATTACCTCATCCTCATAAATTCCTTTCCACTTATAATTTCCTGCCTTAAGAACTGGAGATACTATTTCAATTATTGCATCTTCAACATTTATAGACTTTAATGCCTTTGAGTGTATTATGAAAAATCTAAATGCGTCTCTATCGATATTTATTGACGGGCTGACAGGGATATTTTCAGAATCCAGATGACTGTATGAAACATTTGAAATTTTTTCATACCTTATTGCTTTCTCATAAAAGTTAGATCTTCTTACAAGAACCTTTGAACTTTTAATTACCTCATCAGATATAATCTCCAATGCCTCTTGATCTTCCTTATCTTCTTTAAGCTTCTTTAGCTCTAGTTTAAGTTTTTCAATATTTAACCTAGATTCTTCAGTTTGTAATTCAAGTAACTTCTCTTCTGCGGCATTACGTTCGGAATCGGTTGGCGGATATCTTGACATGACTAATGCAAGCACTGCGACTACCAATGCCACTTGTGGAGTACCCAGAAAATTCCATACTTCCTTTAACCCTCCTTCAGAAAATGCTTCAGATTCAACGTTGCATTTAACCAAAAATGAGAAATCCCCCGGCTTAGCCGGGGAGACAGCAGGAGTTTGACATTTAGAGGAGTCCATCAGGAAACTCGAGAGCGTGAGCCGCCAAGCAAACGCAAGAGGAGAACCTGATGGACGAGAACGAAAGCTTAAGCCACTCGAAATGGGAGTGCAAATATCACGTTGTGTTTATTCCCAAGTGCCGTCGCCGAACGCTGTATAGGGCGTTGCGCAAGCATTTGGGCGAGGTGTTTCGAAGGTTAGCGAGTCAGAAAGAAAGCCGAATATTGGAAGGGCATTTGATGCCGGATCATGTGCATATGTTGATATCGATTCCACCGAAATATGCGGTGTCGCAGGTGATTGGCTACATCAAAGGGAAGAGTGCGATTCACTTGGCCCGTGTTTATGGTGAAAAGAAGCGTAACTTTGTCGGTCAACATTTCTGGGCGCGAGGGTATTTTGTTTCGACGGTGGGCCGGGACGAAAGGATGATACGGGAGTATATCCGTCATTAAGAACAGGAAGACCAACGAATCGAACAAATGAACCTTTGGCAATGAGTCGCCGCCTATTGGCGGCTAAAGTTAAAGGGCCGCGTTAGCGACCCTATTTACCGCTTTGAGCGGTTCACAACATAAAGCCCCCGGCTTTGCCGGGGGATATTTACTGCCGAGGATTTCAGAACATTCTTTAAAAAGAGCTAATAACTCCCTTTCACAATCATTTCTTACTGACGCATCCATAGAATGAGAGTCATCACTAAAAAAGTAATGAAGCTCAAATTTTTGGAGACATCTAGATTCCATCGTATCTTTCCTTATAGCCTAACTATTGATTATCAGGCAAATCTGCCCATATAACCTGATATTAACCGCCTTTTCAGGCACGTTTGCCTCGATAACTTGATATTGGCGGCCAATTCAGGCAATCTTGCCTGCGTATTAAATTCGCCGCTGACTTTATCAGGTAGGTGTTTTATGTCAAGCACCAAATCGCCAAGCTTATTGAACGATGTGCGTCGCGTGATGCGGTTGAAACATTATTCCTTGCATACCGAACGTATTGGATCAAGCAGGGCCGTAGGGTGGATAAGCGAAGCGCCATCCACCATAGGAACGCAAATAGGTGGATGGCGCTTCGCTTATCCACCCTACAACTTTTATTATTTGAATGGCTGATTTAAATTTTAAACCGACATTCAAGATAAATACACGAATTTTCTGCCTTGGGTCGTTTGCGTCAATTCGCCATTCGCAAAAGCCATCATTCAATTCTGGCAGAATCGTTTGGTAATCGATGGCCAACTTTGGATTGGAACCGGTCGCGGCTTTGCGACCGGAATGCCTGGCGGTTTTGAAGCCGGAATCAGTGGTGGTTTTGATCGGAATATGCACTCGCGGCATATCCGGCGACGTTGATCGTCGCAAGCCCCGTGAACTGTGATCGGCATCACTTTTCGGGAAATCGACTAAACTTACTCGTGCTTGGGAAATGCCGGCGTCGTCGGAGCTTAGCCTTTCCGCAACTTGGCATTTTTCCTGCTGTCCAAGGGTGATCGCCAAATCCTTGGCGAAGGTCGCCGGCGACGCGATGCGCGTCGGCGCGAAGTAGGGCGGCGCACCGACAGCGTCGCCGGAAATCGGGAGGTAGCCATGAAGAAGTGGACTGTCTTTTATGGAAGGTGCGGATTACTGGGTGTGGTGTGCGGGATATTTATCGTCGCGGAACCCGGATACGCGGACAGCTCGGATAAACTGGTACTGACATTATCCGAAGCCGGCTTGGCGAAGTTCGACGCGGCCGCGCAAGCCGGTCAGTCGCCGTCGCAAACCGCCGACGAATTGCTGCCGTTGCAGAAATCCAAACCCCGGCCGGTGAACCTGGGTTGCGAGGTCGACGTTAATCAGTACGGCGTGGACAACAATGCGTTGAGTAGCCGATTGACCGGCGAGTGTAATTTTCGCTATCGCTACTGATCGAAGAGCGAGCGGGATTAGGCATCCATACGCCAACCGCTCTTTCCAGAATTATTCCCGTAACAATTGCTCGCACAAGGCCGGTAACGGCGGCGGGACGGAAACCGGGCCTGGCGCCGGCGTTTTGGCTTCCTCGGTAAACCACCAAGCCAGGCTGGCGTCGCAGCCGTCGCCGGCCGGCAACGGCTCCTGGCCTTGGCACGCCGGGTTGTCGGCAGGGCATTTCAAACGCACATGAAAATGATCGTCGTGCTTCCACCAAGGCCGAATCTTGCGCAGCCAGCCGCCGGCGCCTGGCAGTTTAGCGTCGCACAAATTTTGTTTGACGGCCGGATGCACGAAAATGCGGTCCACCTCCGGACGTTGCGCCGCCGCTTCCAAGACTTGAACGTGCTTGGGCGACCAGGCGCGCCGATCGATGCGATACGCGCGCATATCGACCACCGACGGCGCGCTCCAGGTTTCCCGTTCTTCGGCGGACAATAGGCGCCGGTCGGCTTGCGCCGAAAGCAAAAACCAAATATCCACGTCCAGGCCGGATTGGTGGCTACGGTGGCCGCTGAGCGTCGGGCCGCCGCGAGCTTGTCCCAAATCGCCGATCAACAAGGTGCCAAGCTGGCGGTCGCGTGCGGTTTGGCCGAGCGCTTGGATGAAGCCGATCAGTTCGGCATGGCCGTAATAGCGTTGCCGGGACAGGCGCATCACCTGATAACCCGGCCCTTGGAGCGGCAAGCTTGCCGCGCCGGCGATACAACCGTTGGTATACGAGCCGATACTGAAACTCCCTGCGGGATGCGACGAAGGCGCTTTGACCGCTGACCAGTCGGCGGCGCTGGAGCCGGCGACGGCGGGCGCGGCGAAAACCGATACAGCGGATAGTAAAGTTAGGAAAGCACGAATCGAGAACATAAGATAGCCGGCGGTAAACAGTCCCGGCATTTTAAACCAGCCGGCGGGGTAAAGGGTTTTCGGCACGGTAGTGGATATGATGAAGCGCCTGGATCAACCGCACTTGATATACCCGTTCATCGGCGCTCGCCAGTTACGGGATCAGACAAATTTGCAAGGCATCCAGGTCGGCCGCAAGCGGCTGAAAACCTAGATGACGAAAAATGGGCATCGAAGCAGTGTGCGGCAAGCCCAATACTCGCAAGATACGCCAGGCCACGAAGTCCATCCCTACTTGCCTCGCGGCGTGACCATCAATCACACCAATCAGATCTGGGCGCTGGATACCACCTGCATTCGGTTGATCAAAGGATTCGCGGTTTTGACGATGCTCGTCGACGCGTGAAAAGCCAAGGCTGTCCGCTAAGTAGTATGGACGGCCGCGGCGCCTGGCGGGATAATGTTTGTGTCGAGCGATTAGGGCGATCTGCCAAGTACGAGCAGATTTACCGGCATGCTTACGATTCTGTCGACCAAGTCAGAGCTTCAATCCTGGACTATTTTGAGTGGGACAACCACGAACGACCACATTTCAGTTTGAAACGAAAAACGCCGTATCAGGCGTATAACGATGGCATGCCAATCCTCGAGATTGCCGCCTAGACCAAGGCAGGGAGTTAACTTTGAATTCTGGATGTGCTGTTTAAACAAATAGAGCGACTTATCAATGCCGTACGATGCAAGCATTGGAATCCAAATCAGTTTGGCGGACATGGATTTTCCCGATTGGAAGCGTGACCTAAATGTGGACTCGTTTGTCATATACGGCCTACTGGACGAAAGGAATAAAATCCGTCCATAAGATGATGCAAAACTATAGTATTTGAAAAACCATATTCATAACAAGCCGGCCAATCCAGTAAATGTAGGTAACAAGAAGGTAGCGGTGCTGTTTGCTGATAGTAACTCCTTGGTGGCCTTTTTCGATATGGGCGGTAGCATTGCCGAACGTTCCGTTAAGCAACTTTCTGCCCGTCAGTCGTTGAGCGAAGTGTTCCGTGATGCGGGTTTTACTAACGACAGCGTCAAAATCAATGTCGAGCAAATCTTCAAACTGGTTTCGCCCAGCCCCAAATTAAAGACAATCTGAGAAGGAAAATAAATGAAAATCGAGACCTTGAGGATAAAAAACTTTAAGGCGTTCAAGGATGTTGAAATGCTGGATATTCCCAGTTTTTGCGTGATTGTAGGTGCCAACGGGACAGGTAAAAGTACCTTGTTTAACGTTTTTGGTTTTTTAAAAGATGCTCTTACCACCAATGTGACTACTGCGTTGATCAGACAAGGTGGAAATCGTGGCTTTAGGGAAGTTAGGACTAGAAACAGCCAAGAACCCATTGAAATTGAAATTAAGTTTCGAGATAAACCCGATAGTCCCTTGATAACCTATTTTCTTCAAATAAACGAACAGCATGGTAAACCTGTAGTTGAACGTGAAATATTGAAATATAGGCGTGGCAGTGGAGGGCAACCATGGCACTTCCTGGATTTCTCTCAAGGTAAGGGAGTTGCGGTGACGAATGAGCTGGAGTCTGTCCGAGATGTTAGCGAATTGAAACGGGAAGAACAATCGCTTAAATCACCCGATATTCTCGCGGTTAAAGGTCTTGCACAATTCGAGCGCTTTCCGGCCGTGGTGGCTCTCGGCAATCTGGTTGAAAACTGGCATGTTTCCGACTTTCATATCAGCAAGGCACGGCCTGAACAAGAAGCTGGCTACGCTGATCATTTATCCCGCGAAGGTGAAAATTTATCTCTGTTCATCCAGTATCTATATCAATTTCACCAAAGTGCTTTTAACGAAATCATTTCAAAAATTAAACATCGCGTCCCAGGTATCACAAGCGTAGAGACGAAGACTACGGAAGAAGGCCGAGTGTTATTGAAGTTTCAAGACGGTGCTTTTGAAGATCCTTTTTTAGCAAGGTATGTCTCGGACGGTACCATAAAAATGCTGGCTTATTTAACGCTTCTTTATGATCCAACCCCACATCCATTGTTATGCGTTGAAGAGCCGGAAAATCAACTCTATCCAAAGTTGTTGTGGGAGCTGGCCGAAGAGTTTAGAGCCTATTCACTTCGAGGTGGTCAAGTGTTTGTTTCCACGCATTCGCCTGATTTTTTGAATGCCACACAACTTGATGAAGTGTTTTGGTTGGTAAAACAAAATGGTTACACCCAGATAAAACGGGCCTCTCAAGATGAGCAAATTGCAACATATATGAGAGATGGCGATCAAATGGGTTATCTATGGAAACAAGGTTTTTTTGATGGAGTTGATCCTGAATGAGTTATCTGGTTTTTTTGCTGGAAGAACCTTCGGCAGCAGAAATGTTGAAGGGGATTTTACCAAGGCTATTGCCCGCTGAGATTACTGTAAAATTTATTATCTTCGAAGGGAAACAGGATTTGGAAAAGCAGTTGGAACGCCGATTGAAAGGTTGGAATCAGCCCAACTCCGCTTTTTTAGTCATGCGCGATAAAGACAGCGGCGACTGCCTGATCATTAAAAATCGTCTCATTGAGAAAGTGATGGCTACAGGAAAGCGAGCTTCAACTGTCGTAAGAATTGCATGTGCGGAATTGGAAAGTTTTTATTTGGGTGACCTCAAGGCCGTTGAAGGTGGACTTAACATACCTAACCTTGCCAAAAAACAGAATGTTAAAAAATTCCGTACGCCTGATTTGCTTTCGAACGCATCTGAGGAGCTATTTAAACTGACAGATGGAAGGTATCAAAAAGTTTCTGGTTCCAGGGATATAGGGCCTCACTTGAAGATTGATGGATCGAACCAATCCCATAGTTTCAATGTATTGTTAGCAGGTATCGACAAGCTGCTTGGAATGATCGCATGAAAATCAAATTTGTGAAGCAGAATTACCAATCCCAAGCTGTTGATGCTTTAGTCGAGCGTTTCGCCGAATGAATTTACAGTAGTGGTTTTAAATATCAACTTGACGCTGGTTACAGTATCCAAGGCTAATCGCGGGATGGATTATTGGAGAATGGGGGTACAACGAGGCCATTGTGCGCAATCAGGTGTAGCTGTTGGAGGATATTCGCACCTTGTAACGTCGGCAAAATCTGGTCATTTCAAATGTTATATTGGGCAACAAGAAAACCGGGTGCCTGGTCAATTTCGATATTGAGATGGAGGCCGGTAACGGTAAAATCTATTTCTATATCGAAACCCTGTTCGAACTGAACCAAATAACCTTTAAACGATGCTGGTTGCAGAGGAAGTAAAGCAAAGATTTTGGCTACTCACTTGTTGGCCTAGGACGCGGTAAGCGCTTGATCGACGGTCGATCGTCGCTCGCAGCCGGACGGGCTGCTGCCGAGGGGCGGAATCCCGGCCGCCAGACTTGCGTTGGCCGGGTTGCCTTGGTTAGGGTTGGCTCAGTCGTCCGCGAGTTTGGACAAATCCCGCACCGCGCCCTTATCGGCCGAGGTGGCGAAATGAGCGTAGGCCTTTAGGGCGACCGATACCTTGCGAGAACGCGGCTTGGCCGGTTTCCAGCCCAGTCGCTCTTGTTCGGCGCGGCGCTGGGCCAGTTCCTCGTCGGACAGCAGCACATTGATGGTCCGATTGGGAATATCGATGCGGATACGGTCGCCGTTTTTCACCAGACCGATCGCGCCGCCGGCCGCCGCTTCCGGCGAACAGTGGCCGATCGACAAGCCGGAGGTGCCGCCGGAAAAGCGGCCGTCGGTCAATAGCGCGCAGGCTTTGCCCAGACCCTTGGATTTGATGTAGCTGGTCGGATACAGCATTTCCTGCATGCCGGGGCCGCCTTTGGGGCCTTCGTAGCGCACGACGACGACATCGCCGGCGACGACTTTGTCGGCCAGGATGTTTTCCACGGCTTCGTCTTGCGATTCGACCACGTGGGCGTTGCCTTCGAACACCAGCAGGCTGTCGTCGACGCCGGCGGTTTTGACGACGCAACCGTCCAGCGCGATGTTGCCGTACAGCACCGCCAGGCCGCCTTCCTGACTGAAGGCGTGCTCGAAGGAACGGATGCAGCCTTCGGCGCGGTCGGTGTCCAGGCTGGGCCAACGGGTATCCTGGCTGAACGCGACTTGCGACGGAATGCCGGCGGGACCGGCGCGATAAAAGGTTTTCACCGCATCGTTGGGGTTGCCGGCAATGTCCCATTGCGCCAGGGCTTCACCCAGGGTTTTGGCGTGGACGGTCGGCACGTCGGTATGCAGCTTACCGGCCCGGTTCAACTCGGCCAGAATCGCCACGATGCCGCCGGCGCGGTGTACATCCTCGATGTGGTATTTGTTGGTGTTGGGTGCGACCTTGCACAATTGCGGCACCGTGCGGGACATCCGATCGATGTCGGCCATCGTGAAAGCAATGCCGGCTTCCTGCGCCACGGCCAGCAGATGCAGAATGGTGTTGGTCGAGCCGCCCATCGCGATGTCCAAGGCAATCGCGTTTTCGAAGGCTTTGAAACCCACCGAGCGCGGCAACACTGATTCGTCGCCTTGTTCGTAATACTGCTTGGCCAGTTCGACGATGCGGCGGCCGGCTTGTTTGAACAGTTGCTCGCGATCGGCGTGAGTGGCGACCACGGTGCCGTTACCCGGCAAGGACAAGCCCAGCGCCTCGGTTAGGCAGTTCATCGAGTTGGCGGTGAACATGCCGGAGCAGGAGCCGCAAGTCGGGCAGGCCGAGCGCTCCACCGCCGCCAAGTCGGCGTCGGAGACTTTGCTGTCCGCCGCCATCACCATCGCGTCGATTAAATCCAATTTTTTGATGTCGTCCGATCCGGCCAGTTTGGTCTTGCCGGCTTCCATCGGGCCGCCGGACACGAAGATGACCGGAATATTGATGCGCATCGCCGCCATCAACATGCCGGGGGTAATCTTGTCGCAGTTGGAAATGCAGACGATGGCATCGGCGCAATGGGCATTGACCATGTACTCGACGCTGTCGGCGATCAAGTCGCGGCTGGGTAGGCTGTAGAGCATGCCGTCATGGCCCATCGCGATGCCGTCGTCGACGGCGATGGTGTTGAATTCCTTGGCGACGCCGCCGGCGAGTTCGATCTCGCGCGCCACCAATTGACCCAGGTCTTTCAAATGGACGTGACCGGGAACGAACTGAGTGAAGGAGTTGGCGATGGCGATGATCGGTTTGTCGAAATCGCCGTCTTTCATGCCGGTGGCGCGCCACAGCGAGCGGGCGCCGGCCATGTTGCGGCCGTGGGTGGTAGTGCGTGAACGATAGCTAGGCATGGTGGTTCCAAAAAAAGAAAGGCCTTAACAGCCCAATAAAATCAAAACAATCAAGGACGTGCCGAGTGAAGCGAAGCTCATCTACGAACGCATCGATTGCCAACGATGCGCTTCACGGTGTTCAGCACATCCAACGTCTGATTCAATGCTCTCCCGCCAACGGCGAGTGAGGGAAAAATGGATTAAAACGTGTCCCAACCGCTGGAACGGCGGCGCCAGCTGAGTTTGGGCAGAATAAAGCCGAGTAGCACGCCGAACAAGGACAGGCCGCCGCCGTACAAAAACCAATCCTGGTTGGTACTGTCCGCCAAGGCCTGATTTTCGCGTTTTAACTGTTGTAGTTCGCGTTCGACGCTGACGACGCGTTCTTGAAGCTGATCGCGTTGCTGCTTCAATTGGATCGCATTGGCGGCGGTTTGTTGCAATTCGCTAAGGTCGGCGCTGAGTTTGTCGCGTTCCTTGCCGATTTCCAGGCTGCCGGCCTGCGCCGATTTCAGTTGTTTGTTTTCCTCGGTTAAGGCCTCCAACTTTTTGTTGGCGGCTTCGAGCTGGCCGCGCGCGCTGGGTTCGCCGGTCAGGTAGCGGCTAAGAATAAAGCCTTCGGCACCGTTGTTGGTCTGGATGTAGGTATAGCCGTTCTCGGTGCTTTCCTGCAACACGGTGACCAATGCGCCGTTCTCCAGCATTTTGACGATTTTGGTGCGCTCGCTCTCGCCGCTACGCAACGGTACTTCGACTTTGTCGGTGACGTAGGCCGTTCGAGCTTCGGCGATACCGCTAAACAACAGGCAGGCGGAGAGGTAGGCAAGGGTTTTTTTCACAGTGGCTCTCAAGGTTGGTCTAACGCAAGCCGGCGATTTTAGCGAAATTATCGGCCGATGAGAAATTCCAGCAAGGCCTTTTGGGCGTGCAAGCGATTCTCGGCTTCTTGAAAAACCACGCTTTGCGGACCGTCGATGACCTCGGCGCTGACTTCCTCGCCGCGATGGGCCGGCAAGCAATGCATGAATAGCGCGTCGGCATGCGCGGCCGCCATCACGTCGGCGTTGACTTGAAAATCCCTGAACGCTACTTCGCGGTGCTTTTGTTCTTCTTCCTGACCCATGCTGGCCCAGACGTCGGTGACGACCAGATCGGCACCGGCGGCGGCCAGCTCGGGGCTTTCGAAAAACGCCACGCGTTGGCCGGCGGCATCGACGATGGCTTGGTTCGGTCGGTAATCGAACGGGCAGGCGATGTGCAATTGGAAGTCGAACTGGCGGGCGGCGTTGATATAGGAATGGCACATATTGTTGCCGTCGCCGATCCAGGTCACGGTTTTGCCGGCGATGTCGCCGCGTTGCTCGAAGTAGGTTTGCATGTCCGCCAGCAATTGACAGGGATGCTTCAGGTCGGTTAAGCCGTTGATGACCGGTACCCGCGAATATTGGGCAAACGTCGTGACGGTTTCGTGTTTGTGAGTGCGCAGCATGATGCAATCCACCATGCTGGAAATGACTCTGGCGCTGTCTTCCAGTGGTTCGCCGCGGCCCAATTGGGTATCGCGCGGTGACAAGAACAGCGCGGTGCCGCCGAACTGGGCCATGCCGGCCTCGAAGGAAATCCGGGTGCGGGTCGAGGACTTTTCGAAAATCATCGCCAGCACTTTGCCTTTCAGCGGCTGGTAATCGGGATCGCGGTGTTGCTTGAGCGCGATGGCTCTGTGGATCAGGGCGCGGAGTTCGGCGCTGGACAGATCCAGCAAACTGGTGAAGTGTCTCGGTTGCATCGTGGATTACCTGCTGAATTCCTGTATGAGTGCCGACAAAGTCCCGGTCAGCATGGCGATTTGCGCGTCGTCGATCACGAACGGCGGCAGTAAACGTATTGTGTTGTCGGCGGTGACGTTGATCAATACGCCTTGTTCGAGAGCCATGCCGACCAGTTCGCCGCAGGGACGATCCAATTCGACGCCGATCATCAAACCTTTGTGACGAATCGCGGCGACATGCGAATTTCCGGCCAGCGCCTGGCTCAGCGCCGCGTGAATTTGCGCGCCCTTGGCGGCGACGCTATCGAGCAGGCCGTCGGCGGTGACCGAGTTCAATACCGCCAACGCCGCCGCGCAGGCCAGCGGATTGCCGCCGAAGGTCGAGCCGTGGTTGCCGGCCGTCAATACATCGGCCGCCTTGCCGCGCGCCAGACAGGCGCCGATCGGCACGCCGTTGCCCAAGGCTTTGGCCATCGTACAAACGTCGGGCAAGATACCGTTGTGTTGATAGGCCAGGAAGCGGCCGGTACGGCCGACGCCGGTCTGGATCTCGTCGAGTATCATCAGCAGATCGTGGCGGTCGCACAGCTCGCGTATCCGGTTCAGATAGTCGGGCGCGGGAATGTTGACGCCGCCTTCGCCCTGCACCGGTTCCACCATGATCGCAACGATATTGGCGTCCGCCGCCAACTCGGCTTCGATGGCTGGAACGTCGTTGTAAGCCACGTGGCGAAATCCGGCCAGTAGCGGCGCGAAGCCCTGTTTGATCTTGGTGTTCCCGGTCGCGCTCAGCGTGCCCATCGTCCGGCCGTGAAAGCTTTTTTCCATCGTCAGCACCACCGGTTCGTCGATGCCTTTTTGGTGGCCGTATTTGCGGGCGATCTTCAACGCCGCTTCGTTGGCTTCGGCGCCGGAGTTGCTGAAAAATACGTTATCCATGCCGCTCAATTCCGCCAGCCGGTCGGCCAGCTGAGCTTGTAGGCCGACGCCGTATAGGTTGGACGTATGCAGCAGGGTCCGGCTTTGCGCGCACAGCGCGTCGGCCACCGCCGGGTGGGCGTGACCGAGGCTGCACACCGCGATGCCGGCGACGGCGTCGAGATAGCGTCGGCCGGTACTGTCCCACAACCAAGCACCTTCGCCGCGCGCGAAGGTGACGGATTGGCGAGCATAGGTCGGCATCAGGTGACTAGTCATGGGCGGATTCGCTATCGTCAAATGGAAAGAGGTTTTCTTTAAAAAAAGCGCGCGATTATATTTTTTTGAGGTCTGCTATGCAATGCCTGATTCGCCGGGCGGGAAAATTGCCGGTTGCGCCGGGTTGGCGCGGCGAGTCGCAGCGGCGGGGCGAAGCGGGGCAATCTGTTCCGGATCGGTCGTTTTGACTTTGTTCGGCGCGGGCCGCGGGGCGTGTCGCCAAGCGGTTTCCCAACGACGTTTGCGGCGCGCGGAGCGGAGTCGATACGTGGATGGGCTTAGTCTTCGCTCTAGCGCCGGACGGTCGGGCGAGCGCACTCCGAAAATGTCCGATATATGAGAGTTGTTATAAACCTGTAACATTGATGGATTAAAGTCGTCTGCATTTAGGCTCAGCGGTTGGTTTTCGAACAGACGCCAACAAGGGACTTGCATTGAACGACAACGACTACCTCCTCGACGATAAGAAACACATCGTATCGATACGGCTGAACAATTTCGACCGGATCGCGGTGCGCTCGACGGCGGCGCGCTTGTTTGTCCGGGAGTCCGAGCTGTACCGCTTCGCGGTTTATCATTTATTGCACCGCTTGCATAAGTTGCACGACGATACCTGTGTCGGCAGCGATTTGTTGCCCTTATTCCTGGAATTCAAGGACGAGATCAACAGTCAACTGGGTTTGAACAAGCATCAACTGTTTAAGATCTTCAACAGTCGCACGCCCGATCCTAACAAATTCGTGGCGATGGCCGACATCGAACTGCTGCTTTTGCCGTTGCATGCGGTTAGGCAGCGCTTGCAACAAATGCCGGACGCGGCCGCCCAACGCCAGCCCGATACCTATGCCTGGTTGTTCGCTTATCTGCGCGAAAAATACCACTTCCGCGACGGCGAAATTCCCGCTCCCCGCCCGGTGGAAGGCGATCCGGACGACGGCGCGGTCGACTGATTGCTCACGCCGCCGCAGTTCCGAGGAATTCCCGGTGCCAAGTCACGAAGTCGCCCGGCGCCAACGGTCTGGCGAAGTGGTAGCCCTGTACTTCGTGGCATTGATGGCTTTTAACGCATTCCAGTTCGGCCAGATTTTCAACGCCCTCGGCGATGGTTTCCAGGCCCAGGCTATTGCCCAGCGCGATGATGGCCTTGACGATAGCTTCGTTGGCCGGCGTGTTTTCGATATCGCGGATAAACGATTGGTCGATTTTGATTTTGTTGATCGGGAAGGTGCGTAGATAACTCAGACTGGAATAGCCGGTGCCGAAGTCGTCGATGGCCAGTTTGACCCCCAAGCTCCGCAGTTCGCCCAGAGTTTGCGCTGCGCGGTCGGCGTGGGTCATCACCGCGCCCTCGGTCAGTTCCAGCTCCAGGTGTTCGGGAATCATGCCGGTTTCCGCGATCAACTGCGCGACTCGTCCCGCGAAACCGGGCTGTTCGAATTGCTTCGCCGAAATATTGACCGACATCCGCAGCGCAGGCAGGCCGGCAGCGATCCAGCTCAGATGTTGCCGGCAGGCCTGGCGCAGCACCCAGTCGCCTATGTCGTGAATTTGGCCGGTTTCCTCGGCGATCGGAATGAATTCGGCCGGCGAAATCGCGCCCAACGTGGCATGCTGCCAGCGCAACAAGGCTTCGACGCCGACGACCCGCTGGTCGCTCAGTTGAATTTGCGGTTGATAGTGCAACGAAAATTCACCGTTGCCGAGCGCGCCGCGCAATTCGGCTTCCAGTAGCATGCGTTCCCGCAAGCCGTCGTCGAAATGTTCGGAGTATAGCGCATAGCGATTGCGTCCAAGTTGCTTGGCTTGGTACATCGCGGCGTCGGCCTTGCGGATCAAGCCTTCGGCCGAGCTGTCGTGCAGCGGATACAAGACGATGCCCATGCTGGCGGTGACCTGCAAGGCGTGGTCGTAAACCGGCATCGGCTGGTCCAGCGCGGCGACGATATGGTCGGCAACGGTGGTCGCGGCGGTTTCGCCATCCAGATTCGGCAAGATAATGACGAATTCGTCGCCGCCTAGCCGCGACACGGTGTCGCTATGGCGGACGCACTGGGTCAGTCGCTCGGCCACGGTTTGCAGCAGGCGGTCGCCGACGCTGTGACCCAGGCTGTCGTTGATGTATTTAAAGCGGTCCAAATCGACGAAAATCAGCCCCAGCATCCGCCCGCCCCGCAGCGCGCCACGGCAGGCAGTCTCCAGCCTGTCCTTGAACAGCAGGCGGTTCGGTAGGCCGGTCAGTTGATCGTAATGGGCCAGCAAGTACAGATCGCGCTGTTTGCGCTGGGTGATTTCCTCCAGCAACGCGTGGCCGGTCGCCATGCCGGCGTAAGCGCCGTCGCGCAGAATGATGAAGCCGTTAACCATGTGGCGCATCCCGGCATCGATAATGATCCGCGCCACGTCATCGATGCCGGCGTTGATGTCGACCACGATGGGGTTGGCGTCCATGATTTCGGCGATGCGCTTTTTGTACAGCAAATCGCGGGCGAACGGCCGCAGAAAAATTTCAATGATCCGGCCCCGGTCCATAATGCCGACCGGCATCTGTTCGGCGTCAACGATGGCGACCGCCGGCAAATCTTCGTGGCGGATGAAGTGATCGAGCACATCGACGCAACGGCTGTTCCAGGCGATCGGTTCGACATGGCTCAGCAGGCGTTTGACCGTCGCGGTTTGGCCCGGCGTTTCGTCTAGGGTTTGGTCTTGCCGATGTTTGCGGGCGTCGTTGAGGGCGAGTTCGATGGAATGAATCGGAAACAGCATGAGGCACGCATGGGCAGGGGCGACGACGGCCCAGTATACGAGGGCGGCGTTACGGTTTTATGACGCGGCGCGGACTGGACAGGCGAGGGCGGCTTGGCTATGCTCCGCGCCTGTTGTTGCCTATGCAGGAGTTGTCCCATGACCATCAGTCCCGCGATTTTTCCCCCATTGATCCGCGCCGTTCAGGCCGACATCGCTGCCAACGCCGAGGCTGTTACCGAGTTGGATCAGGCGATAGGCGACGGCGATCACGTTTTCAACCTGCAACGCGGCTTGCAGGCCTTGGCCGAGCAGGCCGACGCGATCGCGCCGCTGGATTGGCCGGCGGCCTGGCAAAAAATCGGCATGACGGTGATGGCGGCGGTCGGCGGCGCGTCGGGCTCGTTGTACGCGACCTTGTTCATTGCGCTGCATAAACACAGTCGGGATAGCTCTGTGTCCGGCTTCGCGGCGGCGTTCGCGGCCGCCGTCGAGGCGGTCAAACAACGCGGCAAGGCCGATGTCGGCGAAAAAACGATGCTGGACGTTTGGGTGCCGGTGGCGCTGGCCTTGCAACAGGATGCCGAAGCCGGCAAATCACTGGACGAATTGTTGGATCATCTTTGCCAAGTCGCGGCGGCCGGCGTCGAAGCTACCCGCGATATGCTGGCGACCAAGGGCAGGGCGTCGTTCTTGGGCGAGCGTAGTCTGGGCCATATCGATGCCGGCGCCAAAACCGCGCAATTGATCGTCGCGGCGGTGGCCAGGGTGTTGAAAACGGCTTAATTCAGGTGGGGCGTCGAATCTTGATTTGACAGCGTTTCCTCAACAGCCCCAGCGCAACGCGGCGGTATTGACCGGCGCGTCCCACAGTTTCAGCATTTCCTCGTCCAGCACGGTCAGCGTTAGCGAGGCGCCGGCCATGTCCAGCGAGGTTGTGAAATTGCCGACCAGCGAGCGTTGCACGGTCAATCCGCGCCGGCCGCATTGCGCGTGAGCCAACTCGTAAAGCAAATGCAATTCGATCAATGGCGTACCGCCGAAGCCGTTGACGTGCAACAGCACGTTTTGGCCGGCGGCCGGCCGTAACTCGTCGAATAGATGCTGGGTCAATTCGGCGACGATGTGGCTGGCGTCGGCCAGTTTGACGGTTTCGCGGCCGCGCTCGCCGTGGATGCCGACCCCCATCTCGATTTCGTCGTCGCCAAGGGTAAAGGTTGGATGACCCAAGGCCGGTACCGTGCAACTGGTCAGCGCGACGCCCAGCGAGGCGGTGGCCGAAACGACCCGTTCGCCCAAGGCTTTGCAAGCCGCCAGATCGTAGCCTTGCTCGGCCGCCGCGCCGACGACTTTCTCGACGATGCTGGTGCCGGCCACGCCGCGTCGACCAATGGCGTGGGTCTTGGGCAGGGAAATGTCGTCGTTGACCAGCACGCTGGCGTTGGGGAGGTCCAGCATCTCGCTAGCCATTTCGAAATTCATCACGTCGCCGGCGTAATTTTTGACGATGAACAACACACCGGCACCGCCGTCGACGGCCTGAGCGGCGGAGATCATTTGATCCGGCGTCGGCGAGGTGAACACCTGGCCTGGACAGGCGGCGTCCAGCATGCCGAATCCGACGAAGCCGCTGTGCAAGGGCTCGTGGCCGGAGCCGCCGCCCGAAATCAGCGCTACCTTGCCGGGCTTAAGGTGCTTGCGACGCACGAAATGCGGGGTTTCGTTCAGGTCGACGATGTCGGCGTGGGCCTTGGCGAAGCCGCGCAAACTGGTGGTCAACAAGCTGTCCGGGCTATCGATGAACTTTTTCATGGTCACTCCTTGGTTTGCTGGTCAGGCGGCCAGTTCGCGCAACATCCGGGTCACGTCGCGGATATCGGGCACCACCCAGGTTGGGCCGTAGTCGGTGGCTTCCACGTCTTTTGCGCTGGATACTCCGGTCAGAACCATCAAGCTGCGAATACCGGTGCGCACCGCGCCGAGGATGTCGGTGTCTAGCCGGTCGCCGATCGCGATGGTCTGTGCCAGCGGCGCGCCGAGTAACTCGATGGCTTGCCGGTAGATGATGGGCTCGGGCTTGCCGATAATCATTGGCTGTATGCCGGTTGCCGCGGTCAGCGCCGCCAGGATCGCGCCGTTGCCGTGAGTAATGCCGTGCTCGGTCGGCAACGATATGTCGCCGTTGGTACCGATGAAATGCGCGCCGGCCCGCAGATTGAGGGTCGCGGTCGCCAGTTTGTCCCAACTGATTTCCCGGTCCATGCCGCAAACCACCAAATGCGCGTGTTGGTCGGGTCCGGTTTCGTAGAGGCCGGTTAGCGTAAAGCCCAGATCTTGCAGAGGTTTCCAGGTGCCGGTGCCGCCGATCGCGTAGGCGCGGGTGGTTTGGGGATCGTAGCGCTGCGACAAATACAAAGCGGTGGCCATCCCCGAGGTCAGAATTTCACGCTCGGCCACCGTAACGCCCATTTTTGCCAATTTGGCGACGTATTGTTCGGCGGTCATGCTGGCGTTGTTGGTCGCCAAAATAAACGGCAGTGCCAGGTCGCGCAAGGTTTCGAAAAAGTCGGTCAGGCCGGCTTGCGGCTGGTCGCCGTGCCAGAGTACGCCGTCCATATCGATGATCAGCGCGCGTATGTCGGTAAATGCTTGCATAAAAGTCTCGGTCTTTTTAATTTTTTTAATTTGCCGGGGCCTGGCAAACCGGGATGGTTCGGCCCTTGAGACGCCGGGCGGGGCTGCGGCACGCGTGGCGGCACAGAATTGCATAATCGTTGCTCGTCTGTCCAGTTTAGCTGGGAACTGCGTTTTTTCTTGACTTGCCGCCGATAACCTAGTTTAATGCGCGGCTCTTGACGCCCAGGTAGCTCAGTCGGTAGAGCAGAGGACTGAAAATCCTCGTGTCGACAGTTCGATTCTGTCCTTGGGCACCACGAATACCAAGGCCTTGCAGCAATGCAAGGCCTTTTTTATTTCCTGCGACCTGCCGGTTTCGGCTGGGTGTTTTCCTTGCCGAACGCCGGATTCCGCGCGAAATGTTACGACTTGGTTTACACCTGGAAGACAGGGTACATGACGGTTTTTGCGGAACGAATCTTGAGCCGACCGGCGGCTTTCCCAAACGGAGTCGCCGGTCGGCGTCTGCCAGAGGCCCAAATTTAGCCCACTGGCTGGGTGCCAATAGCAGGGCGTATTGTTGCTCGCCCTCCCGCTATTTCTTTCTAAAAACGCTCGAAATACGGCAATTCCGGCGCCAAGCCGGTCGCATCGTGGCGACGGCTTGGCGCCGCTCCGCGCTTGGCGGCCGTGGGTTTGGCGTGAGGTGCGTGGCCGCCGTGAGAAGTGCCGGCGCGACGTTGGCCGCCGGAACTGGCGATCTTAAAAAAGCTCATCAAACTTTGCAATTGCTCGGCCTGACCGGTCATTTCCTCGGCGGTGGAAGCCAGTTCCTCGCTGGCGGCGGCATTTTGCTGGGTGATTTGGTTCATCTGATTCATCGCGGTATTGACTTGGCTGACGCCGGCCGATTGTTCCTGGGAGGCGGCGGCGATCGCCTGCACCAGAGCGGAGGTTTTGGCGATGCTGGGCACGATGGCATCCAGCAAACGGCCGGCGCTTTCGGCGGTGCTGACGCTGGTTTCGGCCAATTGGCCAATCTCCTGGGCGGCGATCTGACTGCGCTCGGCCAGTTTGCGTACCTCGGCGGCCACCACCGCGAACCCTTTGCCGTGATCGCCGGCCCTGGCGGCCTCGATGGCGGCGTTCAAGGCCAGCATATTGGTTTGATAGGCGATGTCGTCGATGATGCCGATCTTGCCGGCGATGCTTTTCATCGCCTCGACGGTTTGCTTGACGGCGGCGCCGCCCTCGACCGCTTCCTGCGAGGCTTTGGTGGCCATGCCGTCGGTGACCTTGGCGTTTTCGGCGTTTTGGCCGATGCTGGTGGCCATTTCCTCGATGCTGGCGCTGGTTTCCTCGACGCTGGCGGCTTGCTCGCTGGACGCTTGCGACAGCGATTGAGACGTGGATTGGATTTGTTCGGAGGCGCTGCTTAATTGATCGGCGGCCGAAACCACGTCTGTAATGGTTTGGGAGAGCTTGGCGACGGTGTTGTTGAGGCTTTGCTTGACCTGATCGTATGCGCCTTGATATTGGCGGGTGACGGTTTTGGTCAGGTTGCCTTGTTCCATGGCTTCAGCCACGTCAATCGTATCCTTGAAGGCGATGTCCACGGTTCCGGAAAGCTGATTCAGCAGTTCCGACAACTCCTTAGTGAAACCGGCTTTACCGGTAAGATCCATCTTGACGCTAAAGTCGCCTCGGTTGGCCGCCGAGACGATGTCGCGGATTTCTCCGACAATTTGTTTCAAGTTACCGCGCAACTGTTCGACAGTGTCGTTGATGAAAGCCTTTTTGCCGGGAAATCGTTCCAGCGGCGCATCCAAGTTGCCTTCGCCGAATAATTGGATGCAGGCCATGGCTTGTTTCTTGACGGCAATGTGGGCGCTCACCATCTCGTTGACGCCTTGCGCCATGGTTTTAAATCCACCCTTGAATCGGGTAGTGTCCACCATGACATCGATATCGCCTTTTTGGTGTTCGCTGGACATATGATCCATCGCAGCCAGCAAGGCTTTAATGGTGTTGCTCATATGCAGCATCGCCGCCATCACGCTCGAGTTGTCGTTGGCGCGAAGCTTAACGGATTGATTCAAGTCGCCCGTGGCGATGCCGTTGGCCAATTCAGCGACGACTTCAGGCTCGCCGCCGAGGCAGTTCCACAGTTGCCGAAAGCCTTGCAGGCATAAACCAATAACCGCAAGCAAACTAAGCAGATTTAGCGCCGTCGACCACCGCCGCATTTGCGAAACTTCGATATTCAATTGGTTTTTTGCCGAATCGGCTTGCCGTTCCAAAGGACGACTTAATATGTCCAAACTCTCTATCAGTGTGTTGGATCGAGCGTCGAAACCGGTATCCGGTTGCTTCATCGCGCGATTGCCGGCTACCTTGCCTTCGGCAAGATATACGCGGGCCATTTCGATGCCGACATCGTAAAAACGCTCCAATTTTTCGCGGATTTCGTTTACGGCGGCATTGCTCTGGGGAAGCAGTAATAATATTTCATTCAACAAACGCCGGCTTTCCTCGGCATGCCGCTTGGCGTCGTCGAAGCCATCTTCGTCGCCGGTCGCACTGATGTCGGTTAGATATTGCTGAATTTGCGAAATGTGGTACTGAAGCAAATGCGCGCGATCTACCGCATCGGTGGCATGCTCGGCTTGCCTGTTGAACTCGGCAATGTTGTCGGCAATCCGGAAGCTGACCGTGATTTGTGCGGCGCCGACCAGACTCAGTAGCAACAGCAAGCGAATCCCCGCCGCGCGTAAACTGAAGCGATGCCGTTCGGATTGAAAATTGCCGTTAGGCTGGGCTAGGATTGCAAAGGGATCAGTGTTCATGCTGGCTCCTGATGTGCGGCATCGTCCGCATTGCTGCTAGCCTGTTGTAATCGATGATTTCCCAGATGCTCAAGATGCCGACAGCTTAAAAATCGCCGCCCGACCGCCCGGCTCGGACGGATTCGGACCGCGAGGCGGTAGCGCTCTAAGCGCGTTGCGCCACAGTGGATTTTAAAATCGCTCGAAATGCTGCAATTCTAGATCCAAGCCCGTTGGATCGTGGTGGCGGGCTGGCGTCGGGCCGAGTTTGATAACCCCAGGTTTGGCGTGATGCGCGTGGCCGCCGTGAGAAACGCCTGAACGATGCCGACCGCCGGAACTGGCGATCTTAAAAAAGCTCATCAAACTTTGCAATTGCTCGGCCTGGCTGGTCATTTCCTCGGCGGTGGCGGCCAGTTCCTCGCTGGCGGCGGCATTTTGCTGGGTGATTTGGTTCATCTGATTCATCGCGTTATTGACTTGGCTGACGCCGGCCGACTGTTCCTGGGAAGCGGCGGCGATTTCTTGCACCAGATCGGAGGTTTTGGCGATGCTGGGCACGATGGCGTCCAGCAAGCGGCCGGCGCTTTCGGCGGTGCTGACGCTGGTTTCGGCCAATTGGCCGATTTCCTGGGCGGCGATCTGACTGCGCTCGGCCAGTTTGCGCACCTCGGCGGCGACTACCGCGAAGCCTTTGCCGTGGTCGCCGGCCCTGGCGGCCTCGATAGCGGCGTTCAGGGCCAGCATATTGGTTTGATAGGCGATGTCGTCGAT
>NZ_LUUK01000020.1 GCF_001644025.1 Methylomonas koyamae | reverse complement strand
ATCAAGCGCCAATAACGCCGCGGCGTGGGCCGCGAGCGAATCCGGCAATCCCAGCCAGACCGGTCAACATCAACGGTAGCGACATCGGCACGGGTACCGCGGCCGGCGTCACGCTGACGCTCATCTGAAAGGGATAGCTGGTGGAGGACGACCAATAGCTGCCGTCCCACTCGGCCCAAGCATTGGCGCTGCCGTCGTCGGTAGCCTGGAAAGACCAGTCGGTAGCGCCGGTCGACCAGACTACGGCGATTATAACCACTAGATGGCTCTGCCTAACCGTTGCGTGGCGCCTAGCGTTTCATTTCGGCCTTGAGCACCGGGCGTATTTTCAGCTATTTGCTGTTAATCAGCGCGGAATTTTTTCAGAATTCGGCACGATGCAAAATTCAGTAAATGATTGAAATTCTATAACGTTTACAATCGGCTGGAAAAAGCTGGGCGCCATTTTGATCAAAAATTGGAAATTTTTTTCCACGCTGGTTAACAACAACCGAACTTCATCGATACGCAGCCGCTGATGCAAGCTGAGGACAAACTCGGTATCTGTCACTTAACAATCTCAAAGGCCTCGCTTCATAGAACGCTTCTCGCCCCTGCCACGCACTTGCAATAGATACGTTTGATATGGTGTGGTGCGATACCGCCACTAGGTCGGCGATTTCCTGGAAACGGTAACCCGCCAGATCGTTGTTCTACAAGTGGAGGACGCGGAATACGGTAAAAATCGTATTCTAAGCAGTCGTCCAGCAGACCTAGCGGGAGATTTTAACGTTCTCTATAGGGTCCGTACTGCCGATGGTGGCTACCAGAAATCGATGTTGCCGGTAGTGCGTTTGGTTTCGTCCAAGGTTTTTTTCCAGAACCGGCGTTCGTCCTGAACCACCGCCAGTTCCAGTCCGCGGCCGATTTTTTTGATATACACCGAAAAATCGCTACCGATGAAATGTATGTTACGGCCATAGTCGCCGCCCAGGCAAGCGCTGACGATCGGTATGTTTTCGTTTTTTAAAAATTCACGCACGAATTGAACGTTGACGTCGCCGACCGTCGGCCGATTCCAACTGTCCTCGCGCAACTTTAGGACGTTGCCACCGCCGAAACATTTGGCTTTCAGTAGCGACCGGTCGGCGCCTTTTTTCATCATGTCATTGATCAACAGTTCCATCGAATAAATGCCGTAGCGGCCGTAATCGGATTGAATAATAGGTGCGTTTGCCGCTTGTTGTTTGTAGGCCAGCAGAAAATGGTTCATTCCGAATACGCGGTTGACCGAATCGTAAAGGCAGACCGCGACGCAAGAACCCAGCAGCGTCGAAATCACTTCCGGCTTGCGGGATACGTAATGCTCTCCCGGATCGATGGTAATGCGCTGGGTATCCCGGTAAGGGGTGGCTCTCATGATAGTTGGTAGATTGAGGGTGCGACGGTTTATAGGCGTTAGGTGACGGAGTGCAGGCTTTCCGTGTGGCTGACGACGAAGTAACCAGCGGGTAACAGGTTTTCGACGACGCGCTTTTTGGCATCTGGATCGAAATGGCTTTTTTGCATAAACTCATTGCCCACGAAATATCGAGCTATTGTCCTGTAATCACCTTCGCTAAAAATCCTGGAGTGTGCCACAGGCACACAAACTAACGTTATAAGGAAATAGTATAGTGGTTAACTTTTCTTGGGCACATAGATAGGTTATTGGGTTGGGTTGCCTTTTCCTTTCAAAGCCATTGGGCGGTAGGTAGCCCAATGACGAATGCAAGTGCCGACTGTTGTAGAAAGTAACGATATAGTCGGTCACGTCACCGATGGCTTCGGTGTGGTTGGCATATTGACAACACCAAACACGCTCCATTTTCGGATTTATAAAGAAGTGCTACACATGACCGCCTTGTCCTAGCAGTTGCCCTTGCGATTCATGCTGCCTTGAAACCGATGGCTAATTTATAGTTGTCGGTCATGGGAGTGTTTGCCAAGTTCTAGCGGGTGCTAATCCGCGAACTGCAGCGTGAAGGCATTGCTGTTCAAATATCGCGGCGCTTACCGGAGGCGCATCCGCGGTAAACCAGGATTATTTGCAAGTAAAAGTCCGTCTCTACCGGCGGCAGTCGCACTGTCAAACTAATAATTCATGTGAATGACGATTCAAAGCCAGATAGCCGACAATCATGAATCATCCCAGGTAGCGCAATGCCTCGACCACCAGTTTGAAAGCGGGTGAAGATTGCCGGCGATTGGGATAATACAGGTGATACCCTGGAAACGACGGGCACCAGTCTTGAAGTACAGGCACTAGCCGGCATTCGGCAACATGCTGTGCAATCATATCCTCAGGTAGATACGCCAAACCGAATCCAGCCAATGCAGCTCTTAATATTGCGGTGCCGTTGTTAAACGCCCATTGGCCTTGTACGTGAGCTTTCAGCGCATGATTATTTCGCTCGAATTCCCAAACCAATAAGCTGTCGTGAGTTGGTAAGCGTAGATTGATGCAATCGTGCGCGGCCAAGTCCTGAGGTGTTTGCGGTGGCGGTCGTTTGGCAAAGTAGCTTGGCGCCGCTACAACGGCGATGCGCAGATCGGGGCTGATGCGCACGATTATCATATCTTTTTCCACCTGATCGCCTAGACGCACGCCGGCGTCGTAGCGCTGGGCGACGATGTCGGTTAATCCGTAATCGACGTTAATCTCGACTTTGATATCCGGGTAGTCCATAAGACATGGGGCCAGCTTGGGCCAGAGTATCGAATCGGCGGCATGCTCGGCGGTCGTAATTCGAATAGTGCCAGCCGGCTTGTCACGAAGCTCGCTCAAGGCGGCCAATTCGGCTTCGATCTCCTCGAATCGCGAGCCCACTGTCAATAGCAATCGCTCCCCAGCTTCGGTGGGTGAGACACTGCGCGTGGTGCGGGTTAGCAGCCGGAGACCCAGTCTTGCTTCGAGCGCTCGCAGCGTATGGCTCAGCGCCGATTGTGATACGCCGAGCTGCGCGGCGGCTCGCGTAAAACTCCCTAATCGTGCCACCGCAACAAAAGCAAAAAGATCGTTGAAGTTTTCGCGTTGCATTCATGAATCCTGCTCATAAAGTCATGCGGATTATACCTACTAATCAATTGTCGGGATGCTCGCTACACTATTGCTCATCAGCTAAGGAGCTAGTCTTGCCATATTGCCCCGCGCGACTCGCTACGGTTTGATCATCAGACAGGAGATAGAAAATGCAAAAACGTAAACTTGGCAACAGCAATTTGGAAGTATCGGCTATCGGGCTTGGCTGCATGGGGATGAGTTTTTCATACGGCCCACCCAAAGATAAACAGGAAATGATCTCGGTACTTCGGAGCGCCGTCGAACGCGGCATCACCTTCTTTGACACCGCAGAAGTTTATGGCCCATACGCCAATGAGGAGTTAGTCGGGGAAGCTCTGTCCCCGTTACGCGATCAGGTGGTCATTGCTACCAAATTTGGTTTTGATACCGGTGTTGACCCCAGAAATACCAAAGGTGCTCCCGCCCTGAATAGCCGCCCAGAGCACATCAAAGAAGTGGCCGAGGCCTCGCTGAAGCGCCTCAAGATCGATGTCATCGATCTGTTCTATCAGCATCGCGTCGATCCAGACGTGCCAATTGAAGAGGTTGCCGGCGCGGTAAAGGAGTTGATTCAGCAAGGCAAGGTCAAGCATTTCGGCCTTTCCGAAGCAGGCGTACAGACTATACGCCGCGCTCATGCCGTCCAGCCTGTCACCGCACTCCAAAGCGAATATTCGTTGTGGTGGCGGCGTCCGGAGGCGGAAATAATCCCGACACTCGAAGAACTCGGGATTGGTCTCGTCCCCTACAGCCCACTGGGCAAGGGCTTTTTGACCGGAAAAATCGACCAGAACGCGACCTTCGATAGTTTCGACTTTCGTAGCAAGCTGCCGCGCTTCACGCCAGAAGCGCTGAAGGCCAATCAGGCCCTGGTTAATCTGCTCGACAACATCGCCGAACGCAAGCAGGCAACCCCGGCCCAGATTGCGCTGGCATGGCTGCTGGCTAAAAAGCCTTGGATTGTGCCCATCCCCGGCACGACGAAATTGCATCGCCTGGACGAGAACATCGGCGCAGTTGCTGTTGAGCTGACGCCCGACGACCTCAGTGAAATCGAAACCGCCGCCGCTCAGATCGCAGTGCTAGGGGAGCGTTATCCAGAACAGTTGGAGCAAATTACCGGGCGCTAATCCGTTGGGTTCCAACAAGCTTTATTTTAATTAAGGTTTATCATCATGAAAAAACGTAAACTTGGACAAAATTTGGAAGTATCCGCTCTTGGCTTTGGCTGCATGTGCTATAGCTTTGGTTATGGGGCAAGCGTTGATAAATCGGCGGGAATTAATGGCATTCGCCGTGCGTATGAACTCGGGGTGACGTTCTTCGATACTGCCGAGGCCTACGGCCCATTTACCAACGAAGAATTGGTTGGTGAAGCTTTAGGCACCGTTCGCGATCAAGTGGTTATCGCCAGTAAGTTCGGTTTTGACTTGGAAAATTCTCCGGGTCTAAACAGTCGCCCCGACCATATCAAAAAAGTGGCGGAAGCCTCGCTTAAACGCCTGAATACCGATGTTATCGACTTGTTTTACCAGCACCGGGTCGATCCGAATGTGCCGATTGAAGATGTGGCGGGAGCGGTAAAAGACTTAATCACGGAAGGAAAAGTCAAGCATTTTGGCTTGTCAGAAGCGGGACCAGACACCATCCGTCGCGCCCATGCCATTCATCCGGTTACCGCTGTCCAGAACGAATATTCTATTTGGACGCGTGATCCAGAAAACGGCATTCTGGATACCTGTGAAGAATTAGGCATCGGTTTTGTGCCGTGGAGTCCATTAGGACAAGGCTTTTTAACCGGAACAGTCAAACCAAATGCAACTTTTGATCCTCAAGGTGATTTACGCGCATCTTTCCCGCGTTTTACCCATCAGGCCATGCAGGCCAATCAGCCTATTATTGACTTAATCCAAGAGGTTGCAAAAAGCAAAAATGTTACGTGCGCTCAAATTGCCTTGGCATGGCTGTTAGCCAAAAAGCCATTTATTGTACCCATTCCAGGGGCAACCAAAATTCAACATATCGAAGAAAATCTGTGGGCTGCTAATGTCGTACTTGATGAAGCGGACTTGAAATATATTGAAGAAGCCTATTCCAAAATAACGATTCAAGGCTTACGGCTATCAAAAGAGCATATGGCTCTGATAGACAAAGCCGGGGAAACAATGCCTGACCAATAAGATCCAGTATTGTTTCCTTCATGTTATATGGAAGCTTAGAAAAACAGGCGGATTAGGGATAGTTATGTATATTTTTGAAACGACTATTGCATTATTGGTGGGAGCTGCGCTTTTATCCTCGCTTGCCAGACGTTTCGCGGTTCCCTATCCCTCGCTTTTGGCTGTCGGCGGAGCGCTGATTGCTTTGCTTCCCGTGCAGTCCTTGCCATTGCTGGAACTATCTCCGGAACTTATACTAACGTTGTTCGTTGCCCCTGCGCTGTTGAGCGCGGCCCATGAAACCTCATTGCGCGACCTGAGAGAGAATTGGGGGATCATTGCTTCTTTAGTTGTCATTGCTGTCGGTTTAACAACCTTGGCCGTCGCCTGTGTGGCCCGCTATCTCTTGCCTGGGTTGGATTGGGCGCCGGCTATCGCATTGGGCGCCTTGCTCGCTCCGCCCGATGCCATTGCCGCTATGGCGGTTTTAGGCCAAGTCAACCCGCCTTACCGAGTCAAAGTTGTTTTGGAAGGCGAAAGCCTGTTCAATGATGCCTCTTCTTTACTGATCTATAAGTTGGCTGTCGGAGCGGTAATTACTGGAGGCTTTCACGCTACCGATGCATTGCCGCCTTTTTTTCTACTTGGATTCGGCAGCGTTATCGTCGGCTGGGCTTTAGCGAGGTTGGCTAAATATCAAATCCTGTGCGTCAAGGACGCACCAATAGCCGTCATTTTTCAATTCGCGCTGACATTTGGAGTTTGGATACTGGCCGAACGGCTCGGTTTATCCGGCGTCATAACGATAGTGGTATTCGGATTGACAATTTCTCGATACAGCACGTTATTCATGCCAGCCCGGCTACGCATATCAAGTTTTGCGATCTGGGACTCAGTGATATTCATCCTCAACGCTTTGGCTTTTACGATGATTGGGTTGCAGCTGCGTCCAATTTTGGAGCATGTCGATTTAAACGAAGCTATAAGAATGCTTACGCTCGCATTTATTCTGTTAATCGTGGTTATTGCCACCCGCCTAGTTTGGGTCATTGCCTACACGCTGGCGATGAAAAACACCAAGTTTTACAACCGCGAAAATAAAGAATCCTTTCTGCCCGTGAAATCCGGACTGGTGATTGCCTGGTCCGGCATGCGGGGAATCGTCACTCTTTCCGCAGCCATGGCGCTTCCAGAGGTATTTCCCTACCGCGACTTTATCCAACTCACCGCATTTATTGTTGTGTTAGGCACCTTGCTGATACAAGGTATGACGCTAGGTCCATTGCTGAATAGGCTGCGTTTACCGGAAGATACCAAAATCGACGACGAAATAAATTTGGCACGGGCTGAAGCGCTTAAAGCGGCAATTTCGGAATTGGAAGCGCAGGCATCGGTGTCCGCTCAGAGACTTCTTTCGGAGTACGTCACCGCGCTACGCCACGTCAGCGATTCCAAAGACCCGGCCGATACGGAAGATAACCGCTTGCGACGAAAAGCGGTGGAGGCTGCGCGAAAAGCTATCTTCGATTTGTTGGTCAATCATCACATAAACGACGAGACCTATCGATCGGTCGAAGAAAAGCTTGATTGGATCGAGTTGAGCGCAAGCAATAATCATTAAGATGCCGACCGGAAAATTCCCAGGCCAGAAAACTTATGTTTTCCGTCACCCCAAAGATCGGCTCTGATTGCCTCGCCCGGTTTTGCATGCTCTCCAACAAACACTTTTTTTGGGGAGCTCTGCGGCTTAGCCTTATAAGTGGAATTTTTATTAGCGGCGAGTGTCGGCTTCCGGCGGGAAAGATTGCTAGCCATCCCTGGCTAGCAATCGCGCCTACACCGCCACGTGTTTGCCTGCGGCGGCCCTGGCCGTCCGCGTCACCTCGGCTTTGACCCAACAAGGGGATCAAAGCCTTGGCTCTCGCATGACTCGACGCCGTTTCGCGAGGCCTTGCAGTTTTTCTACTCGAAAAACCGCCCGGCGCTACGGCTTCCAGGGACTACTCAACCTTCACTCGCTAACGCTTCGTTTCCAAGGTTTCGCAGCGTCGGTAATTCTGCTTCACGAAACAGCTCATCAATCAATTTAGGTATGTTTTGGTCAAGTAACGGCTTTGTTGCATAATGCCCCAATGCCCC
>NZ_LUUK01000019.1 GCF_001644025.1 Methylomonas koyamae | reverse complement strand
GGCAACAGCCCCTAGTTTTATTCTGGACTGCCGAGCGGGGCGTTAAGCCCTGTCTCGGCAATCCTCCAACTCACCGGATGCGGAACCTCAGCCTTCGGCGTTTTGCATCCGGCGAAAAACGTTCGGATCGATCAGGTTCACGGCGTCGCCCGGTTCGACGCCGAAAACCAGACGGTATTGGTCGTCGCCCAACACAGTCCGGGCGCGTTCAAGGATTTGCTGGTTTCGGGCGTTCAATGCCTCGGCGGTAAGCCGTTCCTCGGCCAGTGCCATCGCTCGCGCGCCTCGGTCAGGCAAGGTGGCGCGCAATGCCAGCAAACCGGCGATTTGTTCTTCGTTCGCGTCGCCCATCTTGATTCGCAACAGTTGCTCGAACTCGTCTTCTGCTTCCGCTATTCCCGCCATTCTGCTGACCTGGTGCAGATTTAAACAGGTGTCGGTCTTCTGGTTCCAAACCTATCGTTGCAAACCGTAGGTCCCATAAAAAGACAGACTGGCATTATACCCCTGGCCTTTGAAACTCGGAGCGGTAGCTTCCCGTCGAGCGCGGTCGCGAATAACACTTGATTGGCTAATTGGTGGCAAACGCCGTCGACACCGTAATTGAAAATCGTGCCTCGCGCGTCGGCGTTGTTAGGTTTGACTAGTCAGAGTGCGCGGTTTGGATCTCCCGGTTGGTTGCCGATCAAGCCGCTATCGTAGTCGTCGGATTCGCCTCTCGGATGAAATTTTCCCCAACAATACCAATAATTCTGGCCCGCCGACTCGACTTCTCTATCGTCCCGGTAGGGATGGGCGCGGTTATCGTAAGTCGTTACCCAAGTATGATCGACTGGCGAACCGTCGAAATAGGACGGCGTAACCCAGACATAAAATTTAGTTGTACTCATAGTAGTTCTCTCGGGTTTGGGCGGAGCTCGAACCTATTCGCCCAAGCCAAGGTGCTTGAGCTGAATGTTCTGGTCCTGGTTGTTGGTTTTGTCGTTGCCGGAATTTTGATTGTTAACCGATTCCACCATGATCTGCACAGCGGTGTCGATCGCGCATAGACTGTCGTAATTGTTTACGCTTCGTACGACGTCTTCCACCGAGTCTGGTGCGTAAAGCGGAGTATCGAGTTCCTTTCGGGCGGTCTGACGATATTTTTGTATCGTCGTAATCAAGTCCGGCATTAATTTACCCTGCAGATAATTGTTGCTGAAACTGCCGATACCGTCTTCCAACACGGTTTTGGTGCCCGAGATGATCGCTCCCGCTAACGGATTGGCGAATGCCGCGCCGGTGGCGGTAATGGTACTGAGCGAATTCAGGCTGTCTTTTGATTCGTTGGCGCCATTGACATTGGCATAGAAGCGCGTCAGGAAGGTACGGCAGTTGGCGTCGGATACGTTTAACGCCCGGTCGAAATAGTCGGCAACGTTGGGTACCCGCGTGACCGGGGTGGGCAAGCACTCGGCGATGCATTGCTTGGCACCGTAGCTAAGCTGCAAGGCAGGGCCGATGAGCGGAAAAGCCACGGATACCAAATACCAGGTGCCTTTTCGATCTGGGCTGGTGTTGGTGCTCAGGTCGAACAGCGGTCCCAGGACCGGAATCCAGACCGCGTTGCTATAAACCGATTCCTTTTGGGAACATCTTGGCGTTTGGTCGTCCGAGACTCCGGCTGAAGTCAATGAGACGGAGGATATCGTGAGATCAGGGTCTTTGTAGGTGGGCGTGGCGGCGGTCGGGCACGACGGCGCAAATACTTTACTCGAACTCAACGAGCGGGCGGTCGCGGCGCAACCGTTCAACAAGGGCAGAGCGAGCGCTAATAAAAGTTGCGGTTTCATGTGGTACTCCAGGTGAATGCGCGAAGGGGTTCCAGGCGGTAAGGCCTGAAACCCGAAAGCTATCAAGATCGGTAAGATTTGCGCGCTAAGCCCAGCCAACCGGCCAATGCGGTACCGAACATCCAGACGGCCGCGGGTAACGGCACCGGCGCGAACCGCCAATTGGCGACGCCGGCGATTTGCTCCGCGCTCAAACCGGCCAACGGCGCATTGGATTCGGATAGATGATCGAAAACGGTCGCCGCCGTTCGGGCATCGCCGGCTTGTACGAATATCTGGTTAAAAAATAGTAGTGAGCGCGATTGGCCTGCGGCGATGTTCAGCAGAAAATCGGCGCGGACGCCTTGACTGCCTGCGGAACTGAAAACGGTATTGCTAACAAAGGAGGGCGCCAGGCCGCCCATGCCGTAAATTACATGGGTATTGGCCGGGTCGCCCGAGTTGACGCTGGAATCGTCGGTAATTAACCAGCGGTCTTGGGTGCTGAATGCGGAATCGCCGTCGCTGCTGGCGATGGTTTGAGTCGATTCGTCAGATCCGACGTTGGTCCACAGGCCCACCTTAGTGAAAATGCCGGCGTTGCCGTTATTGGTCAACGTGATCAGAGTACGTAGCGTGGGTGTTGCGGTATCGGCGTAAAACTGAACCTGAGTTTGCAGATTACTCAGCGTCGCGACACTGCTGGTGATCGTTTGACCGCTGCTCAGGTAGCTTGTCGGATTGAACGAAACGCCATCGACGCGAAAGGTTAAACCAGTGTCGAAGGCATCGCCGTGTCCGCCTATTTGGGCGTCGCCAACGCCGAAACCTTGCCCGGTCGAGCCCACTCCGCTCCAGCTAGCGCCTCCACCGATTAAGTCGCTCGCCATGGCGGCGTGCGTGCTGAATCCCATGATAATCGCCAACACCATCGTGACCGGTTTTTTCATCTTCATATCTTCACCTCTAAATTGAATTCATAAAATTGCTTCTTGTTTGACCGGAAGCCGGCCGGTATCGAGCTGGCTGAAACCGGGTTCGAAGCACTATATAAAAATCGCCTTAGGGGCAAAATTCGAGAAATGTTATACGGCCCATATGATTTTTGTTATAGACATCAGTTGCTTGCTGCTTACAACTCATCATTCGGGCGCGCATCATCGTGTTCCAAGGTTTGAAATCCGGCCTTCTCGGTTAAGTCAAAACTCAGCGGGACGATCGAAACCGACCGGCTAAGTTCGATCGCATTTGACCGAGTGGCGAGACAACGTTCCGGGAATTGGATAGCCGGCCCATTCGGGAAGGGATTTCGGGAAAGCGAGGCGGCTACTTGTCACCTACCCGCATGGACCTTGAGCACTGGAACGGGCAAAATAGCCGATTCGCCAACCGCCGCTCAAACATGCTCGCACTCCTGGTCCGTTTTTCCATCCGCTATTCCGGCATCGTCATCGCGCTGGCCCTGCTGCTATTCGGCTACGGCGGCTATCGATTCGCCAATGCCGGCCTGGACATTTTTCCGGAGTTCGCGCCCAAGCAAGTCATCATCCAAACCGAAGCGCCTGGCCTGGCCGCCGAGCAAGTGGAAGTGTTGGTCAGCCAGCAGATCGAACAGGCCGTTAGCGGCCTGATCGGCCTGAAAAACTTGCGCTCGCAATCGATACAAGGCCTGTCCATCGTCACCGCTACCTTCGAGGAAAGCAGCGACGTGTACCGCAACCGGCAGTTGGTCGGCGAGCGATTGACCGGCATCGCTCAGCGCTTGCCGGCCGGAGTCGGTACGCCGATTCCGCTGCCGCTGTCGTCGTCGTCCGCCACCGTGATGACGATAGGCTTGCGGGCCGGCGGCAAATCGCTGCTGGAATTGCGCAGCCTGGTGGATTGGACCTTGGTGCCGCGCCTGCTGGCGGTACCCGGCGTCGCCGATGTCAACGTGTTCGGCGGCGACATTCAACAATTGCAAATCCAGCTGCTGCCGGCGGCTTTGCAGCGATATAACTTGTCGATCGACGAAGTGGTCAACGCCGCCGCCAGCGCCAGCGAAATCAGCGGCGCCGGCTTCATCGACAACGGCAATCAGCGCTTTTCGCTGCAGCTCAGCGGTCAACCGAGCAATCCGCGCCAATTCGAACAATTGGCGGTCAAGCGTTTGAACGGCAGCAACATTTTGCTCGGCGATGTCGCCGAGGTCGGCTATGCGCCAGCCCCGGCCATCGGCGCCGCGCAAATCCAGGGCCAGCCAGCCATCGTGATGATGATCATCGGCCAGTACGGCGCCAACACCTTGTCGGTGTCGCGGCAAGTCGAAACGGTGCTCGAGGAGTTTCAACCGCTGTTCGAGCAACAAGCCATCGCCTTCCACGCCCATCTGTTCCGGCCGGCCGACTACATCGAGACCTCGCTGCACAATCTAGCCGGCCATTTGTTGCTCGGCGGCGCCTTCGTGTTGTTGGTGCTGTACGGCTTTTTGTTCGATTTGCGCAGCGCGCTGATCGCCGCTACCGCGATTCCGTTGTCTTTACTGACCGCCGCCCTGGTGTTGCTGACTTGCGGCGTGAATTTAAACATCATGGTGCTGGGCGGGCTGGCCATTGCGTTGGGCGAAGTCGTCGACGACGCCATCATCGACACCGAAAACATCTTCCGGCGCCTGCGCGAAAACCGCCTGAAGATTCACCCCGACCCCAGCGACGAAGTGATCTACCAAGCGTCGCTGGAAGTGCGCGGTTCGGTGGTTTACGCCAGCTTCATCGTCGCGCTGGTGTTCGTTCCGCTGCTAACCCTGGCTGGCGTCAGCGGCCGTTTGTTCGCGCCGTTGGGCGTGTCCTACATTCTGGCGATCATGATGTCGCTGCTGGTGGCGCTAACCCTGACCCCGGCGCTCTGCCACCTGCTGCTGCGGCGGCGCCTGCCGGACACCGCCGAGCCGCCGTTGATCAAGCGCCTGAAACCCTGGTACGCCAAACATTTGCTGTGGACCACTCGCCATTTCAACGCCGTGGCCGGCATCGGATTGATCGCTTGCGCGGCCGGTCTGGCGGCGTTTTTACAGTTGGATCACCAATTTCTGCCGGAATTGCGCGAAGGCCATTTCATCGTCCATACCGCCAGCGCGCCGGGCACTTCGTTGCAGGAATCATTGCGGGTGGGCGCCTTATTGAGCGAACAATTCGCCGACATCGAAGGCGTCGAGTCGGTGTCGCAGTGGGCGGGCCGGGCCGAACGCGGCGCCGACACCTACGGTAGCCATTACAGCGAATACGAAGTGCGATTGAAACCGCTGTCCGGCCGCGACCAACAACGGGTTTTGGACAGCCTGCGCGACGTGCTGGAACAATTTCCCGGCATCGGCTTCGAAGCCAACACCTTTTTAACCGAGCGGGTCGACGAAACCATTTCCGGTTACACCGCACCGGTGGTCGTGAATCTGTACGGTAACGACTTGAACGAACTCGACGGCAAGGCCCGACAATTGGCGGCCTTGATCGCCGGCATCCCCGGCGCCGCCGACATTCAGATGCGCTCGCCGCCGGCCACCGCCACGCTGCAAATCCAACTCGACGGCGAGCACCTGAAGTTTCGCGGCATCAGTCCCGCGCAAGTGATGACGACCCTGCAAACCGCCTACGAAGGCCGCATCGTCGGCAAGCACATCCAGGGCAACCGGATCTTTAACGTGGCGGTGACCTTGCCGCCGGAAAAGCGCAACGACCCGGAATTCCTGCGGCAACTGCCGTTGAAAAACGCCGACGGCCAGCGGGTGTTGCTCGGCGACATCGCCGACATCCGCCACGGCGAAGGTCGGTACAACATCCTGCATCAAGGCGCGCAGCGTATACAGACCGTGACTTGCAAGGTTGAGGATAGAGACATGGACGAGTTCGTCGCCGAACTGAAACGCCGGGTCAACAGCGAAATCGCCTGGACCGGCAGCGCCCATCCGCAATTCGTCGGCGCGGCCATGGAGCAGGCCGACGCCCGCGAGTCCTTGCTCGTGCATGCCTTGCTGGCCGGGGTCGGCGTGCTGATTTTCGTGTACATCGCCCTGGGCAGCCTGCGCCACATGCTGCTGACCTTGCTGAATCTACCCTTCGCGCTGTTGGGCGGCGTCGCGGCCGTCGTCGTCACCGACGCCACCCTGTCGGTCGGCTCCTTCGTCGGCTTCGTTACCTTGTTCGGCATCACGGTGCGCAACTGCATCATGCTGATTTCACACTACCGGCATTTGATAGAATTCGAAGGCCAGGTCTGGAATCAAGCCACCTTGATCCGCGGCGCCCAGGAGCGCCTGCCGGCGATTTTGATGACCGCTCTGGTCACCGCGCTGGCAATGTTGCCGATTGCCTTCGACAGCGACAACCCGGGCCGGGAAATCATGGGACCGATGGCCGCGATCATCATCGGCGGCCTGGCGTCTTCAACGCTGTTGAATTTACTATTGATGCCGGCGATCCTGCAACGCTACGGCCGCTTTTCGGTGGAATTCGAACCGCAGGTTTGACGGTTTGGCCGACGGCGGACCGGCGCGGTCATTCTCGCACCCTCAACCGCCGTCGATTTCCTGTTCCAGCAGGGTCCGCAAGCCTTCCGGCATTTCCAGCGTCAGCGGGTCCCAGCCCTCCAGGCTCAACACATCCTGCAGGCAATCTTCCATGATCCGATGCGCGGCCAACGTGGCCTCGGCGATGCGTTCGTGCACTTGGCTTTGCAATTCGCTACGGCCGCGCTCGGCGCAATTGGCTTGATATTCGTACAGCTTGCGCAGGCTGTCGATCTGCACACCGACTTGCGACGGACAGGAACACAGATAGAGAATCGATTGTAAATTGATGCGCCGCAACTGCGCATTACTGAACTTGGTTTCCAAACTCATGAATCCAAACCTCTCGGTTGCTGTTGTTATTATAATTTTTCGGTCGCGCGCAACCGCTATAAGACGGGTAGTCCGGAGAATGGCCGTCTAAGCCCAACACGCGTACCCGCTTGAAATCGAAACGATTTCAGCGTCGCCAACTTTACAGGGATTGCCTAAAGATGCAAGTTCGGCACCGTCGATACGCGGACACAACCACCCGGAACGCTTGTATCCGGGCACGCGGGGTTTTGGGCGACGGACAAATCCAAAAGACATGGCATGGGCTTTGCTTTTGCAATATCTCCAAATCCATAGAGCCAGCCATTATTTCCGCCTCATGAGCAACAGTCATAACGAATTAAGCCCGGTACAAATCGAACATTTATCGTCGTTGCGATATATCAACCCAATCGATGAACACATGAAAATCGTATCCAGCGTCAAGGTGCTCGATAACGTTCACCCGCACGACACGTCGGCGCTTTTGATACTGGACATTTTTATTGACGACAAGCAAATCGACCGAATCAGTTTCAATTTACACCATTATGCCTATGAAGAAATCATAGAGCTTGCCCGGCATATTCGCGACAATGATTATATTTTGCGAGCGGTGGACGCCGCTCTGGCGGGAGATATAGAATAAATTCAGTGTTGCCACGCTAGCGATCAACTCGAAAGCGTGGCAAATATTAAAAGTTTAAAAGGCATTTAATTCAAATGACCGGACGTCGTTTTATTCATCCCATTCTTCGTCCGCCATCTCGTCAAAACGGCCCTGATCTTTACCGGATTTTTGTTTAAAAATGCGCTCCAGCAGCGGAGACAAAGTACCGGCCAGTTCTTTTTGTATCTCGGCAACTACTTCTTCAATATCCGGCCCGCCTTTAACGATGACTGGATGCGCGCCCAATTTGATTAATTCGTTGGTCGCGGAACCGCCGACCGAGCCGCAGTAGACCAAATCGCAGCCGTTCAACCAGGCCAGTTTCGGTTTCAGCTTGTCTTCGTTACCGTCGCGTAGCTCCTTGCCAAACGATTTAGCCGCCAACGGAATCGCGCTATCGGCATCGATACTGTACACGTGAAACCCAGACGACGAGCCGAAATGCTGATTGATAATTTCCCCATCCGAGCTTGCAAACGCCACCAGCAACTTATCGGCTTCGACATCAAGCTCCGCAACACAATTTACTTCGGCAAGTTGACTCATATAACACTCCTCAAAGACTATTTTGACTCGAAAACGATTAACCTAAAAAGGACAGTTGGCGTGTATTGCGGGCCGTTCGTGCTGAGCAACGTCGAAGCATGGACGGCTCGCAATACACTCGCCAAACGGGTGAATGAAAAATCCCGCGCGCCCTTCGACAAACTCAGGACGAACGGAATTTTTCATCGCCAAACTGCTCTTTTTAGGA
Organism: Methylomonas koyamae; assembly: GCF_001644025.1. GTDB lineage: Bacteria > Pseudomonadota > Gammaproteobacteria > Methylococcales > Methylomonadaceae > Methylomonas > Methylomonas koyamae_A. The sequence continues at coordinate 1,728 of NZ_LUUK01000019.1, read as the reverse complement.
TTAAGTTAATATCCTGCTATCGACGATAATTAGTATTAGCAATCGCCTCCAAAATAACAGGTGAAATTACCAAAAATCACCAGATTACTTTCGCTGGCGATATTCCGCGACCAGCACTTTAATCTTTAAGCGCATAATTTCTTTCAGCATACGCATTTTTCGATCATGTTCCTGATGCGCAATATCGTAGATTTGTTTTCTCAGCGTTTCATCGCTATCTTCAGGCAAACTCAAAGACCACTCGGTGAAAAAGGTATCGAAGCCGTCTATCGTTTTAATCAATTCAAATCTCAGTTTCTCTCTGTCGTTCTTCGGAATGGCCTTTAGCGCGTCGTCGATAACCGCATCGAGCTCCGATTTTTGTTGCCTGTCCGGAACGGGGAATAGAATGATTTCAGACATAAATACCGACAATTGATAAGCAAGCGAACGCAACATTATTTTTGCATAACGTGCTTAATTCATATTTTACACCACTTTATAAGCGATTGATTTAACGACAAAAAGATTGCATTTGTTTGTTGTGTTTGTAACAAACAAGAGCCCGCCGCGAGCGCGATGTTTGAATGGTTACAGTGGCGAGTGAGTCCCGAGTCGCCACCCGTTTTGAAATGCGGACGGAGGTTTCGAAACCTGCCGCATAACGGACAAAGTCTCCGGCTTTGCGCGACTCTATCGCGCAGCGTCCAGCGACCGAAGGTAGTGTGGTTGAGCGCCGGGTTAGCCGCCACTTTGCCGAGCGACAGATACAAGTGAGCAAGCATCTGAATATGCAAGTTTGAAATTCTCTTCGAGCGTTGGCGGAAGGCCAACTAGTATTGTCGCACTACTGTCCCAGCATGCGATCTCGAACAGCGCGCCATCAAGTTGGGGCGCCATTTCCTTGCCATTCCAAAAATCCGGGTTGCCTTCGATGTATGGAGAAGCCAGAACTGCGGGACGGTATCCCTTTGGCACGGCACTGAAGACTGCCCAGATAAATTGCACTTCATTTTGACTGACGAAGCTCTGTAATGCCTGGCCTTCCATCCATTGATCTTCACTCGTGAATTCGGTGCCGCAATAGTTTGTTTCGATATCACTAATGAACCAATCGTAATCGGCAGCGGATATGCCCAGTGCGGAAAAAACCAAACGCATGTTGGTGAAGAACCGGACTCGATCAGTACGTTCGAGGATAAGATTCAATGGGCAACTCTTTGAAGGCTAACGCTAAGCTCACCCGACCAAAAACCGCTACGCGGTTTTTGGTCGGGTGAAGCGCGGATTATGGTTTCTTAACCGCATGGCTCTAGGTCTTTTGGAAACATACTAAATAACTCACGCTCGCTTTCGTCATATTCTCCAACTCTATTTCTAATATTCCAACCACGATTCAGATGCGCGAAAACATGACCCATACGAATCCTAAATTCTGAATCTTCTTCTATTGCCCCATCCTTGTTCATTTGATCGATCATATTCTCTAAGTGCTCTTTTGCATCTTCAAGCTCATACATTAATGAAGACCACTCAACAGGATTAGTTTTATTATTTATCATCAGTTACTTGAGCCATAACTAGTTATTAGATAGGTCTGTATATCTACGAAAAATGATCTTCGACACGATAATTTATTGATTTGCATATGCTCTTTCTCTCAGTATATCATTTCGCGGAGAAATAACGACTAGTGACGGCCAGAGTGCTGCTATTGAATCAGGGCCGTGGGTGGATAAGCGAAGCGCC
>NZ_LUUK01000018.1 GCF_001644025.1 Methylomonas koyamae | reverse complement strand
CGTAAACAAAACTGTTCGTGGTGAGCCTGTCGAACCACAAACTGACGGCGTAAACAAAACCGTTCGTGGTGAGCCAGTCGAACCACGAACACATCAACTGGACGACCGCCCATGATGGTCACCTTCGTCAGCCAATGCCAGAAAAAAGCCCTGGCCCGCACCCGCCGCGTGCTGGACGCCTTCGCCAACCGCATCGGCGACAACACCTGGCAAACCGTGATTACCGAAGAAGGCCTGATCGCCGTCAAAACCCTGCTGCGCAAGACCGCCACCAAAAATACGGCGGTTAGTTGCCATTGGATTAGGTCACGGAGCCGGAGCGAATTGGTTTGGATAGTCGGCAATCGCAAGCGCTTCAATGCCGAGGGGGTTGTGCCGGTCAACAGCACGCAAAAGAATCTGCTGAACAGCCAATGGGAAAACAACTGGACCTATTTGCCGGCCATCAAAGCCTTGGTCGCAGTTGCGGCGTTACTACACGATTGGGGCAAGGCAACTGCTTTGTTCCAAAGCAAACTCAAATCCAGCTCTTGCGTAGGCGATCCGCTACGCCACGAATGGATTTCCTGTCTGTTGTTGAATGGTTTGGTACGGCTTGCGGGTGATGAAGACAAAACTTGGCTGAGGCTGTTGGGCGATGACAACTGGGACGAAGCAGCGTTAAAAAATCTGACCGCCGAAAACCTGAAAAATCCATTGGCCGACTTACCGCCGATTGCACAACTCGTCGGCTGGTTGATCATGAGTCATCACCGCTTGCCGAGTCGCTTCAAACCGAACGACGAGTCGGGACAGAATCGAGAAAGTCTGGCGCGCATGCTGAAAAGCTTGAACGCGGACTGGGGCTACCAAAATCCCAACGACGACGATAAGCGCCTGAAAGCCTGCTTCGAATTTCCAGACGGTTTGTTGTCGCAATCCGATCCATGGCGCAAACAACTGAAAAAATGGTCGGCCAAGTTGCTACAGAACCAAGTGCCGATCCAAGCCTTGCTCGACAACGGCGCCTACCGGCTGTTGCTGCACCATGCGCGTTTGTGCCTGATGCTGGGCGATCACTATTACTCGTCCTGCCAAGCCGACGGCAATTGGCAGTCGGTAATCGATCTTTACGCTAACACTGATAGCCAAAAACGGCTCAAACAAAAACTGGACGAGCATTTGGTCCGCGTCGGCGATCAAGCTTTGAAAATCAGCCAAACCCTGTCGCGCTTCAGTAGCGAGATGGATGCCGCCTACGACATTAAAAGCCTCAAGCAAAAAAGTCCCGCCGGTTTCGAATGGCAGGATAAGGCCGTGGACGGCATCGCCCGCTTCAAAGCCCAACATCAAGCCCAGCAAGAACAAGGCTACGGCTGGTTCGTGGTGAATATGGCCAGCACCGGCTGCGGCAAAACCGTGGCTAATGCCAAAGTCATGCGCGCACTGGCGGACGACGGCGATAGTTTGCGCTACGTGCTGGCCTTGGGTTTGCGGACCTTGACCTTGCAAACCGGCAACGAATACCGCAATCGATTGGGTTTGACCGACCAGGACCTGGCGGTTTTGATCGGCTCGGCGGCAATCAAACAGCTTTACGACAAAGCCGCGCGGAAAAAAGACCAGCCGCCCGGCTACGAAGACATCGGGTCCGAATCCAGAGAACAACTATTGGCGGAAGATCTGGATTTTGGCGACATGCCGCATGCCGAATTTCTCGACGTGCTGTTTCCCAAGCATCAACCCCGGCTGACCGAAAAACACAAGGCATTTTTATACAAGCCGGTGTTAGCTTGCACGATAGACCACATCATCGTCGCCACCGAAACCCGGCGCGGCGGCAAATTCATCCTGCCTTGTCTGCGCCTGTTGTCCTCCGATCTGGTGATCGACGAAGTGGACGACTTTGACGGCACCGATTTGATTGCCATCGGCCGTTTGATCCATTTGGCCGGCATGTTGGGCCGCAAGGTGATGATTTCCTCCGCCACGATTCCACCGGATTTGGCGGAAGGTTTTTTCCATGCGTATCAAGCCGGTTGGCAATTGCACAGCCATTTCAAAACCGCCCATCCGCTAGTGGCCTGCGCCTGGATCGACGAGTTCGGTACGCAAGTCGAGCGACTGGACAACACGGATTCCGATAGCCGTTGCCGGCAATACGCGCAGCTACACCGGCAGTTCATTGGCAAACGGGTCGGCCATCTGCACAAGCAACTTGTCAAACGTAAAGCCATTATCGAACGATGCGACGAACTGCTTGCCTTGAAAAGCCAGCCTGTTGAGCAACGGCAACAGTATTTCGCCAAAATTCGGCTAGCCGCCGAACGGCTGCACGCTGATCATCACAGCATCGATGCCAAAACCGGAAAGCGCGTATCGTTCGGCGTAGTGCGGATGGCGAACATTCCGCCTTGCGTCGCGCTGACACGCTACATGTTGCAAGCGGAATGGGGCTGCAGCATTGAGCCGAAAATCATGGCTTACCATAGCCGGCAAGTGCTGCTAATACGTCATGAACAGGAAAAACATTTGGATGAAATTTTGCAACGCAAGGAAAAACCAGGCCAAACAGCGAAAGCATTTCAGGTCCCCGCAATCCGCCGGCATTTGGATTCCACAGCAGCCGATGACGTATTGTTCATACTGGTGGCGACGCCGGTGGAAGAAGTGGGGCGCGACCACGATTTCGATTGGGCCGTCATAGAACCGTCGTCGTTTCGTTCCATCATCCAGTTGGCAGGCCGGGTGCTACGCCATCGTCGACTATCGGCCGATATCGAACACGCCAATATCGCCGTGATGCAATACAACCTGAAAGCCTTGCGGCAATCGGGCGGCCCGGCCTATTGCCGACCGGGTTACGAAAACGGCAAAAGTCTAAGGTTGACCAGCCACGACTTTGCTCAATTGGTGGACGAAGCCGAATTGAACAAAGTCGTTAATGCCGTGCCGCGCATTCAACGCCCGGAAAAGCTGGAGCCGAAACAGCGCTTAGCTGACCTGGAACACCAAGCCCTACATCAAAGCCTGACCGATTACCGGCAACAAGGCCCGCAAGCCTTGCAGGCCTGGCTGCACGAAAATTGGTGGCTAACCGCCGTGCCGCAGCAAATCAACCCGTTTCGAGCCGGCAATCCGGAAACATCGCTATTTTTGGTCTGGCGAGACGGTAAAGCGGTGTTTTGCGAGAAGGACGAACGCGGGCAATTCATCCCTCGCCAATCCGTATACAACATCGTGCCGGCGGAACCCTTTTCGGCTAAAGCCCAGGCCCGATCATGGATGACGCGCGATTACCAAAGCATATTGCGCCAACACGCCGATAGCGTAGCGGCCGGCGCCGACGTCGATCCCGAACAGCTATTACAAGCCGCATCCGAGCGTTACGGCGAAATCATGATTCGTCCGAATAGCGACAATCCTTGGTTTTATTCGGATCAATTCGGCTTGTATCAAGACATGAATTAGCAGGAACCATAAAAACACGCTTCAAAGGAGGCTATTGCCAATGCACGAATCGATCACAACGTTTTTCGCCGACCGCAAAGCAGCTTGGCTGAAAACCAAATTAAAAACCACGGAAGACCCGGATCAACAAGCCGCCATCCAACAAGAAGCCGAGGACAAATTTTCCTTACCGACCTGGTTGCCGGATGCTGCGCGGCGGGCCGCCTGGTTATCCATGGTCAGCCATCCCGGCAAATTCAGCCATCCCAGCGCCAAAACCAGTTCGGTCATCGCCCAAGGCCAACAGGCGAACGACGGCTACCTGCGTACCGGCAATGTGGATTACGAGTTGGACGTATTCGGCAACGCGGCGGCGATGGATGTTTACAAGTTTTTGACTCTGCCGCTGAATGACGGGCAAACGCTGTTGCAGCACCTGGAACGGGACAGCGAGGAAGCGAAGCGCCTGTTGACGGTGCCGACTGCAAATTACGACAGTCTGCGTTCCGGGTTTTTGACGGTTAAACAAAGCGACGACGGCAATCGGACCGACGGCTTGGTCAAGCAAGTCTATTTTCCGGTCGATGCCGACTATCACCTGCTGTCTATCCTGACTCCAGCTGGTATGCTAACCCAAACCAAAAGCCGCATTGATGCAATGCGCTTTTCCGAAGCCACCAAACAGGCCAAGGACAGCCGGCGTAAAAATGAACACCACGCCGACGGTTTCGACGACATGCTGGGATTGACCGTTACCTTGTACGGCGGCACCAAGCCGCAGAATATCAGTGTCCTGAACAATCAAAATGCCGGCCGGGCATATCTGTTAAGCAGTGTGCCGCCAATCTTCGAGCAGCGGCAGGTGAGATTACCGACTCGACATTTCTTCAGAAACTCGCTATCCGCCCGCCGTTTCCAAGACAGCTTCCAGACCCTGGACCGCTTGATGCGCAGCGGCGTCAACAACATGCACGTTCGCGACGGCATCCGTCATACCCTCAAATACCTGATCGACGCAGTCTTGCGACTAGCCTTCGCCATTCGCGCCACCGGTCCCGGCTGGTCGCAAACCGAGCATTACCGCGACTTACCGCTAGCGCAACGGATTTGGCTCGACGACGCCTATCTGGAACAGCGCGAGCAATCCGAAGTATGGCTGGACGAGGTGGCCGGCGATTTTGCCCGTTGGATCATTCGAACTTACGAATACCTGTGCAAGGACAGCCGCACCAAGCTCGGCGACGACGAATTCCATGAGTTGGCAGCGTTGGCCGAGCAAGCCGTTGCCGCCGACCAGGAGTTTTTCAAATGACGCGCCGTTTTCTGTTAATTCCGCATCTGCGCATTCACAACGCCAACGCGATGAGCAGTCCGTACACCATCGGCTTTCCGGCCATGACCGCTTGGTTGGGTGGCGTGCATGCCGTCCAACGCCATTTACAACAACAGGGATTGACCGACATCGAGCTGACCGGCGTGGCGTTAAGCTGCCATCGCTTCGATTTACAGACCTACAAAGGCCAAGGCGATTTCGTGCATTCCATTGTCGGCACCGCCAATCCGTTGGATAAAGACGGTGGCAGGCCAGCCTTCGTCGAAGAAGCCCGCTGTCACTTGGACGTGTCGCTGTTGGTGGAATTACAAGGCTTCGATACCGACGAACGGGAGCGTCTCGAAATCACGCTTAACCAGCAACTGCGGCGGATGAAATGGGCCGGTGGCGACGTGCTGACCGTTAAGCCGGTGGAAATTCATATCGTCGATGAAGATGACGATCGCAGCGTCAGGAAACTACTCAACCGGCTGATGCTCGGTTACGTGCTAGTCGAGCGCCGGGAACTGATGGTGCAGGCCATGCGCGACGAGCAGCGGGACGCGCTGGATGCCTTGCTGGATTATCTGAAAGTCATGCACCGCAGCGAGCAGGACGAAAGCGGCAAAGTCACATGGAGCAGTCAACGCAAGGCGCCGGGTTGGCTGGTGCCGATTGCGGTGGGCTTTCAGGGTATTTCCGAATTGGGCCAAGCCGCCAACCAACGCGACCTTGACACACCGCACCGCTTCGCCGAAAGCGTGGTCACGCTGGGCGAATTCAAAATGCCGTACCGCATTACCAATCTGGACGACGTGCTATGGCAATACCACGTCGATACCGGACGCAATCTATACCTTTGCCGAACCCTCACAGCAGCAAATCTTATTGGAGACTAAAACATGGCAGCAAAAAACGACGCAACCGTATTGGCTTTCGAAAAAAAATTGGTGCCTTCCGACGGTTATCTATATGGCACTACATGGGACGACCGTAGCAAACCCAAGCCGCTTGGTTTAACACCAAAATCCGTGCGCGGCACGATTTCCAATCGTTTGAAACCCGCGTTGCAAAACGACCCCTTAAAACTCAACGCCGAAGTCGAAAAACCCAACTTGCAAACCGTCGACGCCTGCGCGTTGGCCGAGGATCAAGACACGTTAAAACTGAGCTTTACCCTGAAAGTGTTGGGCGGCGTGGATAAACCGTCGGCCAGCAATGGGCCGAATTTCAACGCGGTTTATCCAGGCGTCGCCCAAGCCTACATCGAACAGGAAGGCTTTGCGGAACTGGCCAAACGTTACGCCGTCAACATCGCCAACGCCCGCTATTTATGGCGCAATCGAGTCGGCGCGGAAAAAATCGAAGTGGTGGTCGATACCGGCGACGGGGACGCATTGGTTTTCGACGCCAAGCAATTTTCCCTGCGTGATTTCAATGCCGATACCCCGGATTTGCAAAAACTGGCCGGAAAAATCGCCGATGCCTTGTGCGGTCGCTTGCCGTATTTATTGATTAGCGTCGAGGCCTACGCCTTAATCGGCAAGGCGCAGGAAGTTTACCCCAGCGAGGAATTGATCCTCGGCAACGGCAAGGGCGACAAAAGCAAAATCCTGTATGCCGTCAACGGCACCGCTGCCTTGCATTCGCAAAAAATCGGCAACGCGCTGCGCACCATCGACACCTGGTATCCCGGCCACGACGATGGCACCGTTGGCATCGGCCCAATCGCCATCGAACCTTACGGCGCGGTGACCAACCTGGGAAAAGCCTTCCGTACCCCTAAAGACAAAGCCGACTTTTACACGCTGTTCGACCGCTTCGCACTCGGCGAAGCGCTTGCCAGCAAGGAGCAAGAGCATTACGTGATGGCGGTATTGGTGCGCGGCGGCGTGTTCGGCCAAAGCGGCAAGGACTGAGCCATGCGGTTTTATTTGGAAATCACCTTGCTGCCCAATCCCGAGGTCGGGCTGAATTTTCTGTGGTTCAAAGTCGTCCAGCAAATCCACTTGGGCTTAGTCGAAATGCAGGACGAGCAAAAGCAAGTGCCGATTGGCGTGTCGTTTCCGGAATATGTGATCGGCGAGAAATACAGCGTGCTCGGCGCAAAGTGCCGGTTGTTTGCCCAAGACGAAGCCACGCTGGCCCGCTTCGACGCGCCGAAGTGGCTGGCGCGGTTGAGCGATTACGTGCATTGCACCAGTATTCGCCCGGTGCCGGACAAGGTGGCGGGTTATGCGATTTACCGGCGCGAACATGCCAAAACCAACCCGGAGCGCTTGGCGCGGCGTTATGCCAAGCGGCACGACCTGGACTTCGACGCCGCATGGAACGGCGTGGTGGAACTTCGCTCCGATTCGAAGGGTGGGGAGACTTATCCCAAGTCGTTTCGCTATTGCGACATGTCGGATAAGCGCATCGCCACGCCGTTTATACGCCTGCAAAGTCTCAGCAACGGCCAAAGCTTTTGTTTGTGGATTAAAAAGGTCACGGTGGCTGAGTCGTCGAGCGGCGAATTTAGTAGTTACGGGCTTAGCGCGACCGCTACCGTGCCTGAGTTCTGACTGTTGATGTCGTCGCCTCGATGCGTCAAACGCTGTTAGGGGAACACCGGCCGAGTGTCGCGCTAAATGCGCGCTCGGCCTAGCCGTTGCTATCGGATAAACGGTCGTCGGCTACGCGTGTTTTGCCCGGCGTCTCGATGTTTTCATTGGTCGAGCAAACTTCGCTTTGGATGGGGGCTAGAATTTTTCCGGAGATTTCGCTGGCGTCCATCTTGACGACGTGAACCATGCCATCGCGGGCGAACACAGCGATGTAGTCGCCAGGATGCAAACCAATAGCTGTGCAAATGGCTTTCGGCAAGGTTACTTGCCTTTTGTCGTTCAATTTGGGCATAGAGTTACCGGTACTTTTAACTCATGGTTAGCAACCGCTGCCGCTCATATTTTCTCAGCGACAATTTTTTTGTAAGTTTGCAAGGCTTTTTTCATGCGCTCGGTCGGTTCGGGTGGATGATCCTCCAAATCAAAAAGCGCCTGCAAGTCTTTTGCGGTCAGGGTAATTTGGGGGCTGATGTTGCTTTGGTCCAATCTAACAAAGCGCTTAATCCACTGAATAGCGGAGGCTATGAATACCTGAATAACATTTCGGTTGTCGGCGTTGGTTTTCATGGTTTACCTACTGATGATTGGAAGTATTGTATCTGTAAGTTATTGCGAATAAAGGCCATTTCTTGAATTCATGATTCTTATCGCTGAACGCTGCTAATAATGTCGGCAGATGCTGTAATCCCGAGAATTGCTTAGCAGCCGCCAAACGTTATGCAGCCAATCTCGCCAACGCCCGCTTTCGGTGGCGCAATATAGTAGGCGCCGAGCGTATCGCCACGCCACGCCGTTTATTCGCTTGCAAAGTCTCAGCAACGGCCAAAGCTTTTGTTTGTGGATTGGCAAATCGGCCGTCGCGGCGCCGCTGGCAGGTCATTTCAGCACTTACGGTTTGAGCCGGACGGCCACTGTCCCCGAGTTTTGACCCAATTTTTTTCGCTCTTTAACAATGTGAACTAAATCAGCCGGTTACGGGTATTGGTTTTACGGATGGTAAAAATGGGTTAATCCGTCCGCAACCCTTGTCGCAACCGGCTTCCCGTTTATTTATAATCAGTCCGCCGCCGCACAGGCGGCTTAGAAAGCCCACGTCGGCAATTCGTGATGTATTGCTGAGTCCGCCGCCGCACAGGCGGCTTAGAAAGCCAAGCAGCAATTCGGCTTTAAGCAGGTGTTGTCCGCCGCCGCACAGGCGGCTTAGAAAACGATGTGGTAAAGATAGGGCGCCTTCATGTCGTCCGCCGCCGCACAGGCGGCTTAGAAATCGCGCGCCTTACGCTGGGCTTCCGCTTCGAAGTCCGCCGCCGCACAGGCGGCTTAGAAAAGCAATATAAATACTTTTTACAGGCACCGTCGGTCCGCCGCCGCACAGGCGGCTTAGAAAGACACCGAATCCCGAAGCAGCTTGTAAACCGCGTCCGCCGCCGCACAGGCGGCTTAGAAATGACGGTTACCGTGACGACGGCCAATGTCGCCGTCCGCCGCCGCACAGGCGGCTTAGAAAGATAGCTCGGCGGTATACGTCGCGGCCGGGCCGTCCGCCGCCGCACAGGCGGCTTAGAAATGTCCCAAGCCCGGCGTGAGTTCCACGCCGGTGTCCGCCGCCGCACAGGCGGCTTAGAAATTGCGTAGCCGGCCGGTCTTGACCGGTGCCGCGTCCGCCGCCGCACAGGCGGCTTAGAAAAAGCGGCAACGCTATGCTCTGTATCCCACTGCGTCCGCCGCCGCACAGGCGGCTTAGAAAGGTGAAGTCCAAGATCGTGATGGCGATCACCGGTCCGCCGCCGCACAGGCGGCTTAGAAAGTAAGCATGCCGGTTGAACATAGCGCCCAAGTGTCCGCCGCCGCACAGGCGGCTTAGAAAGGTCCAGCCGGTTTGCAGGATGTCGTTGCTGAGTCCGCCGCCGCACAGGCGGCTTAGAAAAGCGATTTCGATTTCCCGCTGAATGTCGAGTTGTCCGCCGCCGCACAGGCGGCTTAGAAAATATGGCCGGAGATTCCGACCATTGCCGCGTTGTCCGCCGCCGCACAGGCGGCTTAGAAAAATCGATATGATTGCTTTGTCAGTGCACGGAAGTCCGCCGCCGCACAGGCGGCTTAGAAACGCCGCCGTGATGCGTCATTTCGGCCGCTATGGTCCGCCGCCGCACAGGCGGCTTAGAAATGCTCCTGAAAAACTGAAAAAACGGATGGTCAGTCCGCCGCCGCACAGGCGGCTTAGAAACTGAAAACCTCGGCCGGTACCGGCTACCGTGTGTCCGCCGCCGCACAGGCGGCTTAGAAAAACCGATGTCCCCCGTCGGCGGTTTCGTAAGTGTCCGCCGCCGCACAGGCGGCTTAGAAAAAGACGTTTACGCTAGACATCCAAGCGCCCGCGTCCGCCGCCGCACAGGCGGCTTAGAAATATATCGCGACCGGCGTAGTGCCGCCGTCCGGGTCCGCCGCCGCACAGGCGGCTTAGAAAGGCACCACGGTGGACTTGCAGATCGAGGTCAAGTCCGCCGCCGCACAGGCGGCTTAGAAAGCTTAGCAACTCAGCCGGACACATAGACAAATGTCCGCCGCCGCACAGGCGGCTTAGAAAACGCTGCTGCGTTCCGAATTCCCCACCGAAAGGTCCGCCGCCGCACAGGCGGCTTAGAAAAGCGGATGTTCGTGGTCGATTTGCGCCAGTTCGTCCGCCGCCGCACAGGCGGCTTAGAAAGAGCACCGTTATTCGATCGACGCGCAAATCATGTCCGCCGCCGCACAGGCGGCTTAGAAAGTCGTGGAATACGCTGGAAAATAGCGCACCAAGTCCGCCGCCGCACAGGCGGCTTAGAAAATCCCGTCAGCACTAGATTTAGCTCAGACTCAAGTCCGCCGCCGCACAGGCGGCTTAGAAAATAGCCCGCAACGAGAGAGCAACCAGTTCGCCGTCCGCCGCCGCACAGGCGGCTTAGAAAACTCATCGCCCCTGATACTCATTCCAACACCTGTCCGCCGCCGCACAGGCGGCTTAGAAATACACGCCGGAGCATTGCATAGCGCAGATCAAGTCCGCCGCCGCACAGGCGGCTTAGAAAGTTCAGAATTGCGGACAGCTCGCCTTGGTTGAGTCCGCCGCCGCACAGGCGGCTTAGAAAGGTAATTTTCGCCAGCTCCGCATTAGTCAAGCGTCCGCCGCCGCACAGGCGGCTTAGAAATGGATGGCACGCCGATCAAGAACGCCGACGGCGTCCGCCGCCGCACAGGCGGCTTAGAAAACATGCACCCCAGCACCGTGCTAGCCAAGGCCGTCCGCCGCCGCACAGGCGGCTTAGAAACTGGATCGCTTTGCGCTTAACCGTTTCTCGGTCGTCCGCCGCCGCACAGGCGGCTTAGAAAGATGTCGCACCCGCAACCGACCGAAGAGAAACGTCCGCCGCCGCACAGGCGGCTTAGAAAGATTCGCTGCACGGCGCTGGCAGTCTTCTCGGGTCCGCCGCCGCACAGGCGGCTTAGAAAAGTAACATTATTGCACCGAGAGTGAAAGTGCTGTCCGCCGCCGCACAGGCGGCTTAGAAAAACACTTTCCGCGCCATCAAACCCAAAAATTTGTCCGCCGCCGCACAGGCGGCTTAGAAA
>NZ_LUUK01000017.1 GCF_001644025.1 Methylomonas koyamae | reverse complement strand
GGCCACCACCACCATCGCGGGGCGTAGCAAACGGCCGTTTAAGATGTAGCCTTTTTGAAACACGTTCAAAACCGTATTGGGTTCGGCGCTGGCGCTGGGCTGCATCGCCATGGCTTGATGCAATTCGGGATTGAACGCTTGCCCGGTCGGATCGAGGACTTCGATATTGAATTTGGCGAACACCGATTCGAATTGCTTAATGGTCAGCACGCTGCCTTCGCGCAATTTAGCCACTTCCGGACTATCGGCGGTCGCCGCCTGCACGCCAAGCTCGAGACTGTCCAACACGCTAAGCAATTCCTTGGCGAACTTGGCCAAGCCGTATTTACGCTCGTCGTCCAAATCCTTTTGTACGCGTTTTTTCAGATTTTCCATGTCGGCCTGCACGCGCAAAGCCTTGTCCAGATTCGCGGCGGCTTGTTGTTGGGCTTGCTCCAGTTGTTGCCGCAGGCTTTCGATGCTGACTTCGCCGGTCTCGGCTGCCTCGCTGACAAGGTCTTCGCCAGCCTCTTTGGTCTGCTCCAGCACCTCGGCGATCAATTCGGCGTCGGATTGCTGTTCGTGACTCGATTGCTGATGGCTCATTTGGGACTCCGTGGTTCTTAAAATATTAGGTCGGCCTTACGATAAGGGCGATTATTTGGGATTCAAGGCCGCGCCCAATATTTTTGCCGTCACGTCAACAAACGGAATCACTTTTTCATACGCCATCCGGGTCGGACCGATCACGCCCAACACGCCGACCACCTCGTCGTTGACCGAATAAGGCGCCGTGACCAAGCTGCAATGGTCGAATGCACTATAGCCGGACTCTTCGCCGATAAAAATCTGCACGCCGTCGGCCAATAGGCATTGATCCAACAAATGAATCACGCCGCGCTTTTGGCTGAAGGCCTCGAACAATTGCTTCAGTCGATCCATATCGGACAGTTCCGAAAAGCCCATCAGATTGGTTTCGCCGCTCAACACGTAATCGTCGTTGGGTTGTTGGGCGAAGGTCAGTTGCGCCATGCTGACCGCGTCTATCATGCCTTGATTGACGCGCTGCTGATCCTGCTCCATCTCCCGCAACACTTGCTCGCGGATCTTGGCCAGACTGAGGCCGGCGTACACCGAATTCAAGTAATTGGCGGCCTGTTGCAGTTCGGCCGGGCTGAATTGACGCTGGGTATGGATGATTTTGTTATGAACTTCCTCGCCGTCGGTGACAAAAATCACCAGTACGCGCATGCTGGACATCGGCAGGAATTCGATGTGTCGCAACGTGACCATCTCACGGCGCGGCAGGGTGACGACGCCGGCCATATGAGTCATATCCGACAGCAACCTGGAGGCCTTGCTCAGCACGTCGCCGGTTTTGTCCGCATCGGCCAGCAAGCCGCTTTGCAATTGATCCAGGTCGCTGGACGCCAGCGGCTTGACCGTCAACAGACTATCGACAAACAAACGGTATCCGGCCACGGTCGGCACCCGGCCCGCCGAGGTGTGCGGCGAATGGATCAAGCCCATTTCCTCGAGATCGGCCATGACGTTGCGAATGCTGGCCGGACTGAGCTTAAGCAGCGGATCCTTGGACAATACCCGCGAGCCGACCGGCTGACCGTCTTGTATATAACGCTCAACCAAGGCCTTCAGCAAATACGCCGATCTTTCGTTTAAATCCGGTCCGCTAGCCACATTGACACCCTAGAAAATTCGTTAGCACTCCAACGTAACGAGTGCCAGAGGGGAAAGCTAACAGGTGCCCGGAGCCTTGTCAATCCGCCTAAAATCCGTGCGAACCCAAGCCTGTCGGGGATCTCGGGCATTCGCAATGCCGATGGATAGCGTCCGATTTCAGACATTGGCCCGACGCCTACGGGAATGCCCGGTCGCGGCACGGCCATTACCTGGCAACAAATTCAGGGTGTTAACGACACCGAACCGCACGGAATTTGGCCGATGCCGATATTCCGGCCGCGCCGGCCGACATACGCGCGACGCCGAGCGCGAAGCTTCGCTAGTGCCTGCTCGAATTGTTTGTATAATCCCAAGCATTTTTGAATCCCGGCTCAGACATGCCTTCACCCTTTCAACGCATCGGCATCATCGGTAAATTCGGCGATCCGGGTATCGCCGCCACGCTCAGCGAGCTCTACCGCTTTTTGCTGCAGCGCGGTCACTCGGTGGTCACCGATAGCCGAAGCGCCGAGCTAATCGAAGCCGAAGGCGTCGTCGCCATGCACATCAACCGGCTGCCGGAATGCTGCGATCTGCTGATCGCGGTCGGCGGCGACGGCACGTTCCTGACCGCCGCCCGCGCCGCCGCCGATTTCGACACTCCGCTGCTCGGCGTCAACCTCGGCCGACTGGGATTTCTGGTGGACATTTCTCCGGACCAGTTGCTGAGCCGCCTGGCGCAAATCCTCGACGGCCGCTACCAGACCGAACAGCGTCATTTGTTACAGGCCGCCATCATCCGCGACGGCGAACTCATCCATCGCCAAACTGCGGTCAACGAGGTCGTCGTACATCGCTGGGTCACGCCGAGCATGATCGAAATCGTCACCAGCATCGACGGCGTGTTCCTGAACACCCAGCGTTCCGACGGCCTGATCGTCGCGACACCGACCGGTTCGACCGCCTATGCGCTGTCGGCCGGCGGACCGATTCTGCATCCAACCCTAAATGCACTGGTACTGGTCCCGCTGAATCCGCACATGCTGTCCAATCGCTCCATCGTCATCGACGACAAAGCCACGATCGAGATCCGTTTCAGCCAGACCAAGCAAATCAACGCCCTGGTCACCTGCGATCATTTAGAAATCCCGGACGTGCGCATTAACGACACGATCGTCATTCGAAAAGCCGACAAACCGATTAACATTCTGCACCCGGAAGACCACGATTTCTTCCACATTCTGCGAAGCAAACTGAACTGGAGCGGCGGTTATTCCGCCAAATGACATGCTGTTGAACCTGAACATTCTCGATCTGGCCGTGGTCGACAAACTGGACCTGGACCTGGAACCCGGTATGTCGGTGCTGACCGGCGAAACCGGGGCCGGCAAATCGATATTGCTGACCGCGCTGGGCTTGGCGTTGGGCGATCGCGCCGATTCCGGCTACGTGCGCCCCGGCAGCAAACGCGCCGAAATCAACATCGAATTCGATCTATCCAAGGCGCCGCTGGTTAGCCAATGGCTGATCGACCACGAATTGGACGACGACGGCCAATGCCTGGTCCGTCGCACCGTTAGCGAAGACGGCCGCTCCAAGGCCTATATCAACAACCGGCCGGTCAATCTGCAAACACTGCAAACGTTAAGCCGGCAATTGGTCGAGATCCACGGCCAACACGCCCATTTGACGCTGCTCGATGCCGACGAACAGCGTCTGCTGCTGGACGGATTCGCCGACCACGCCGAATTGCTCAACGATCTGAACGCCTGCCAACAAAACTGGCGGCTAGCCCATAAAGAACTGCAACAACTGCAAAAATCCGGCAGCGACCAAGCCGAACGCGAGGAGCTGCTGCGTTATCAGCTAGAAGAGTTGCAGCAACTGGATCTGGAAAATTTCGATTATCAGGCCCTGGCCGACGAGCACAACAAACTGGCTAACCTGGGTAGAATTTTGGGCGTCGGTCAACAACAGCTCGACATCCTCTACGACAACGACCAGCAATCGGTCGCCGACATGCTGGGTCACGTGATCCACTCGGTCGGCGAATTAAGCCAATACGCCGCCGAATTGAACGGCATCGTCGAATTGCTGAGCGACGCCGAAATCCAGATCGGCGAAGCCACCCAACAACTGCGGCGCTTCCTGGAGAATCAGGAAGCCGATCCCGGCCAACTGAGCTGGCTGGAAAACCAGATTGGCGTGATTCAACGCCTGAGCCGCAAACACAAGGTACCAGCCGAGGAATTACCGGCGCTGGCCGAGCAATTCGCGCTGGAGTTGAACAATCTCAGCCATAGCGGCGAGCGCATCGAAGTTCTGCAAGCCGATTGCGAGCGTCTGCTGGCGCAATACCGCGAATTGGCGACGGCATTATCCGCCAGCCGGCGCCGGGCCGGCGACGAGTTGCAGCACCGCATTTCCGACGCAATCAAGGAATTGGGCCTGCCGCACGGCGAGTTCCTGGTCAAGCTCGACCGGGAGGATGGCAACGAGCCGCAACGCAACGGCCTGGATCGCATCGAGTTTCTGATCAGCACCAATCCGGGCTTGCCCGCCAAACCCTTGGCCAAGGTGGCGTCGGGCGGCGAACTGTCTAGGATCAGCTTGGCGATACAAGTCACGACCAGCACCGATAAGACCACGCCGACGATGATCTTCGACGAGGTCGATTCCGGCATCGGCGGCGGCATCGCCGAGATCGTCGGGCAAAAGCTGCGCCGGCTGAGTTTGAACCGGCAAGTGCTGTGCGTCACGCACTTGCCGCAAGTCGCTTCGCAAGCCCATCAGCATTTATTCGTCGCCAAAAACCAAAATGCCGCGGTCACCTCGTCGACGGTTCGCAAACTCCGCGAGGACGAACGGGTCGCGGAGGTGGCGCGAATGCTGGGCGGCGTCACCATCACCGAAAACACCTTGGCGCACGCCCGAGAAATGCTGAGCCTGGGCGGCGGCGAAGCCTAGCCGGCGGGCATCAACGCACCGACAAACTCAGTACGCCCATTAACACCAGAGCTGCCCCGCCGACCTGCCATAGCGTCATCGGTTCGCCGAGGAATACCGCCGCCATCAGCAACGTCGAAACCGGCCCTATCGTGCCGACCAGCGAGGCATGGCCCGAACCGATCCGGCGGATCGCCGCCGACAGCATGAACACCGGCAACACCGTCGAGACGATCGCCATTGCCAAACTCAACTGGTATACCGGCATCGGCAACAGCAAGGCCTCCGGCGGATGCGTCAACACGAACTGTAAGATCGACGCCGCGCACGCGACCAACATTGCGTACGCGGTAAAGCGCATCGCGCCCAAGCGAGCGATGGCCTGGCCCGCGCCCAGCAAGTACAGCGCATAGCTGACCGTGCCGGCAAACACGTAAGCGGCCCCCAACCACAATGTATCGCCGCCCCCATCCAACTCGCCGACGAACACCAGTGCGATCCCGCTATAACTCAGCAAGACTGCCGTCAGTTCCCTGAACCCGAACGGCTTTTTCAACCACAGTGCCGACATCGCCAGCACCAAGGTTGGGTACAAGAACAAAATCAAGCGTTCCAGACCGGCGGAGATATATTGCAAACCGGTGAAATCGAGCAGACTGGACAGGTAATAGCCAAGCAAACCGAGCACACCGACGACCCAATAATCCCGAGCCGTCAGGGACGGCCGCGCGGCGGGTCCGCGTTGCTGAAACGCGACGATCAGGAAAAACGGCACCGAAAACGCCATCCGCAACGCCAATAACGTCACGGCATCGACGGCTTGCACATAGGCAAGCTTGACCAATATCGTCTTGGCGGAAAAACCGATCGCGGCCAAGGCCGCCAGGCCGTAACCGAGCAGGGTTTGAGTGGAGGTGGTGCTAAGGGACTTCATTAGGGCTCCTGTGCTGGTGCGAGCCCTAGGCAAATGACAAAGCCACCGCGGTCGAGCCCGCGGTGGTTTGAACTGATATTAGAACAACGCAAACACCACGGCCGTGAGCAAAGCCCATAGCCATGACTTGTTTGCAAAACGTGACGAAAAAAAACGACGCATGGGGCGACTATAAGCCGGACTGGCCAAAACTGTCAAACGTAGCGCGTTAACGGCGGAATTTGCCGACCAATTCATTCAACTGCACGGCCAGTTGCACCAACTCGCGGCTGGCGTCGCTGGTTTGCGCGGCATCTTGCGAAGTGCGATCGGTCAAGCCGCCAATGTTGCCGATGCTTTGACCGACATGTTGCGCGACACGGCTTTGATTGTCGGCCACTAAGGCCATTTGCGAATTCAACGAGCGAATCTGAGTCACCCGCTCGGCAATCGCGCTTAAACCTAGATCGGCGCTTTGGACTTGTTCGCGGCGTTGCTCGGCGCTGGTTTTGGCTTTATCCATCACCGTCACCGCCTCCTTGGCCTCGCGCTGCAATTGGTCGATGATTTTCTCGATCTCTTCAGTCGCCTGATGCGAGCGGGTCGCCAGCGTTCTGACCTCGTCGGCCACTACCGCGAAGCCCCGGCCTTGTTCGCCGGCCCTAGCCGCCTCGATCGCGGCGTTCAGCGCCAGCAAGTTCGTTTGTTCGGCCAAGCCCTTGATCACGTCCAACACCGCGCCGACGCCGTTGCTTTTTTGGTCCAGGCGCTTGATGACTTCCGAAGCCCGCTCGATTTCGCTGACCAGCACATAGATGCCGTCGATGGCGTTTTTGGTGGTTTCCGCGCCCTGGGCGGCTTGCTGGTCGGCCTCGACCGAAGCCCGCGCCGCACCGTCAGCGCCGTGCCGCACATCCCTCACCGATTCCTCCAGTTCGTGGATCGCCTGAATGACGTTTTCGGTTTCCCTCTGCTGCTGACTGGCCGCCTGCGAGGTTTGCCTCGATACGGTGGCGATGCGATCGGTGGCGTCGGTCAGTAAACGGCTGACGTCAGACACCCGGTTCAAACTCGCCGCGAAATTAGCCAACATCGAGTTAAACGAGGTGCTGACCTGGCCGATTTCATCGCCGCTGTCGACCGGCAAGCGCGCGGTCAAATCCGAATGGCGAGCGATGGCATCGACGGTGTCGCGCATCGTGACCAGCGGGTTGACGACGATGCGCCGCATCAGAATATTGACCAGCAACAAGCCGGCGGCGAACATCGCCAACGAAATCGCCGAGCCGGCGATCAGATCTTGGTTAATTTGGTCGTCCAGGCTCGCCAGCGAATAGGATACCCGCACCGCGCCCAACACCTCGCCTTCCTTGACCGGATGGCAGGTCAGGCAATTGGTGCCGCGAAAATTGCTGCTGGCCAGGATCGGCTCGACCACGGTCACCCAACGCCCGTTGGCGTCGTTGCCGTGGCGTATCAGCGCTTCACCGCTCAGGCCGCGCCGATCGAGTTCGTCGACGACCGCTTGCTCGGGCTTGCCTTTACCGTGCAACTCGACGATCCCGTTGCCGCGAATCAGGCGCACCTCGCTGACGCCGGGATGCGACAAGGCCTTTTCCCGCAACACTTCGACCTGAGACATCGAGCCGGTCAGCATCAGGGTGTTGATACCGTCGAAATAGCCGGCGGCGATATTTTTAGCTTTGTCGGTTGCCAGCGCTTGCACCATATCTTTCTGGCGGCCGGCCATGAACACGTTACTGACCAACATCAACACGACAAACACGCTGGCGATGCTGAGCAGAATTTTTGATTGGATAGTAGTTTGACTGTTCATAGTTCTGGGCCGCTTAACATTCCTTGGAAATTTATCACGAGTCATCGGCACCGCGCGGGGAAACCTGAACGACCCATCCGAAAAATTGCGTTCCTGGTCATTTTTCCGCCGGTCTCCGCAATCAGGTGGCAACGACCACTCCAGCGGCCGCCCGGTCATTTTTCATAAATATGCTAAGGTTGCGAAACGGCTCGAAACCGGCCCTGCCGGCCACAGCCTCCGCTCGCTTTAACTATAGACCGGGAGTCCCACCTTGGACGATATTTTCGAACTGCTCGCCGTGGTTGCGGTCGTCGTGCCGATCGTCGTAATCGTACTGCTGGTTCTACTGCTCAACCGGCAACGCGAAATCAACCGGGAAATCAAGGATTCGCTCGCCGACCTGCACGCCGCTTTGCGCGAGGACCGCAAACTGCTGCTGACGTTGACGGAACGCGTCGGCACCGAGCGTCCGGCCGCCGCGCCAGCCAGTTTCGACGCGCAAACGCCGGCGCGGGAGCATATCTTGTTCGAACCCCGCGCCGCATCGGTGGAGACGACGGCACCCGAACCCAGCCGAGCGGAACCGGCCGACACCGAACCGACGGCGAGCACACCCGCTCCCAACGACGCTTGGCAAACCGCCGGCTGGCAAGTCGCCGAACCGAGCCGTTTCGAATTGGCGGCAAGGCAAGCACTCCAACAAATCTGGAACTGGATCGTGGTTGGCGAAGGCCACCGTCCGGACGGCGTTTCGATCGAATACGCGGTCGCCAGCAACTGGTTGCTGCGCATCGGCGTCCTGATCCTGGTCACCGGCATCGGCTTTTTTCTGAAATATTCGATCGATAACGGCTTGCTCGGCGAACAGGCGCGGGTCGCGCTCAGCGTCTTGACCGGACTGGCGATGATCGTCGGCGGCGTGCGCCTAGTCGGCGGCCAGTACCATTTGTTCAGCCAGGGCTTGTTGGGCGGCGGCATCGCGGTGCTGTATTTCAGCGTGTTCGCCGCTTACGCCTTCTACCACCTGCTCGGCGCCTATCCGGCCTTCGGTTTGATGCTGACGGTTACCGCCAGCGCCGCCGCGTTGGCGATCCGGTTGGACGCGATGCTGGTGGCGATCTTCGCCATCATCGGCGGCTATTGCACGCCGATTTTGCTGTCCACCGGTCAAGTGAATTTCGTCGGCTTGTTCAGCTATATGCTGTTGCTGGGCGGCGGGGTTCTGGCGGTGAACTGGTACAAGCAATGGCATGTACTGAATTTTCTCGGCTTCGCCTTCAACTATCTGCTGTTTTTCGCGGCGATGCAACGCTACGAGTCCGGCTACTTTTGGCAAGTGCTGCCGTTTCTGACCGGATTTTTCGTGTTGTATTCGACGACGGTGTTTTTGTTTTGCCTGGTCAATCGGCAACGCTCGACGCTGCTGGACTTGGTCGCGCTGGCGGTCAACGCGGCGATCTATTTCGGCACCGCTTACGAGTTGATCGCCACCGAATACGGGCAAGTCTGGACCGCGTTGCCGTGCCTCGCCCTGTCGGCATTCTATGTCGGCCACGTGTATTACTGCTTGGCCCGCCGCATCGAGGATAGAGAGTTGGTAGTCGGGTTTATCGGCTTGGCGGCATTCTTTCTGAGCGTGGCGGTGCCGTTAATCTTGTCCAAGCAATGGATTACCGTCAGCTGGTCATTGCAAGCACTGGTGATGATTTGGATGGCCGGCAAAGTGCGTAGCGCGTTTTTACGCCAAACCGCCTACCTGCTGTATTTGCTGGTCGTCGCCCGCTACGCTTTCATCGATTTGCCCGGCCAATACGCTACGGCGACTTGGGACGCCGCGCCGGGCGAATTCTGGTTCGGGCTGATAGAACGCCTGGTCAGCTTCGGCATCCCGATACTGTCGATGGCGCTGGCCTATACACTGATCGAAAAACCGGCACCGGCAACGGAATTGGCTTGTTCGCCGGCCCAGGACGTGCCGGTCTGGCTGAAGGACGGCGGCGTCTTGGCCGTCATCGCACTGATCGTTGTAGCCCTGGTATTCGTCACACTGCAATTGGAACTCTACCACAGCCTGGCCTATTTGTATCCGCCACTGCAAGCGCCGGCATTGACGCTGGTCTGGCTGGGCTTGGGCGCGCTACTGCTGAATCGCTACATGACCGGCTCCGGCCAGCTCATGTTAGCCGGCCTGCGTTGGCTGCTGATCGGCCTGGCGATCAAACTGACGTTTTTCGATTTGCCTTCCTGGGGCCTGACGCTGGGTCACGCCGCGATCGGCGACAGTTTGCTGACTTTGCATTACGGCGGCACTTACCGCTTCGAATCGGCGCTGATGCGGCTGCTGGACTTCGGCGCGATTATCCTGTTTCTGGCCCTGGCTTTCCGACGGCTGGAAGGCGACGAAGGCAGCGCCGCCGACGTGCGCCGCTGGCTGGGCACGGCGGCGCTGGTATTGTTGTTCGCGTTTCTCAGCCTGGAAACCAATTCGCTGTTGCTGCATTATTTGCCCGGCTTGCGCTCCGGCGGCGTGACGATTCTGTGGTCGCTGTTCGCGTTGACGTCGGTCTACCACGGCATCCGCCGCGAAGTCGCCGCACTGCGCTTGGCCGGTTTGGTCTTGTTTGCGATCGTCGCCTGGAAAGTGTTTTTCGTCGACCTGGCCCGCCTGGAACAAATCTACCGGATCGTCGCCTTCATCGTATTGGGCATGCTGGTACTCGGCGGCGCGTTTTTCTACATGCGCTACCGGCAAAACTTCGCCGCTAACGCCGAGACCGAGAGCAAACGATGAGCCCCCGTAACGCCTTTTTTATCTGCTGGCTGTCGCTGTCCGCCCCGGTGGGCGCGACCGAATTCAGCCGCCCCGTCCAGCAAGCGCCCGGTAACGGTCAGGCGCTGTTGGCGGTGGAATTGGACAGCCAAATCTACGCCGCCAGCGCCGCCGACTTCGGCGATCTGCGTCTGCTCGACGGCCAAGCCGTCGAGACACCGTTTCTGTTGCGCCCGGCCGCCGCGACCAAAACGGTCCGTAGCCGCCGCCCCAGCCTCGGCCAGATCACCGCGCTACAAACCGCTGGAGACAGCCTGAGCTTCGAAGTCCACCTCGCCGACAACGCCGAACCTGCCGACGGCTTGACGCTGGTCACCGCTCAACACGATTTCGAGTACGAACTCACGGTACAAGGCTCGAACGACGGCGAACACTGGCGGACTCTGACCGAGCACGCGGCGGTTTACGATTACTCCCGGCACCTGGCGATCGCCAATCTCGACGTGTCCTTGCCCGCCAACGGGGACCGCTATTTCAAAATCCTGGTCGGCAAGACCGGCCAAACCCGGATCGCGGAAATCACGGCGCTGACCCGGCGTATACAAGGCCACGAGGAATTGGAACGCAGCGAAACGCAAACCCTGTATCGGGAGCCGCTACATATCGAGCGGATCGAGTTCTGGCATCTGCGTTCGGAAAACCGCGCCGAGGCCGAAACCGTCGTCGACTATCCGTTGCCGGACTTTCAGGTACACGAAGACGCCGAGCGACGCGCCACCCTAATCGACATCGACAGCCGCAAACTGCCGCTGACCGGGCTGCGGCTGGACGTCGCCACGCCCAGCTTTCAACGCGATGTCGAACTGCAAACGCCCCGAGCCGGCGGCGGCGACTCGGCTTGGCAAACCCTAAGCAGCGGGCAATTGCGGGCCTTGCGCTTCGGCGACATTCAGCAAGCCGAGACCCGGATCGATTTTCCGGAACATCGCGGCGAACGGTACCGGTTGGTCATCCACAATCAAGACAATCCGCCACTGCAAATCACCGCGCTGACCGGCTTGGGCAAACGCTATCGCCTGCTGTTTATCGCCGCCCCCAATACTGCGTACCGACTGACTTACGGCAGCCAAGGCCTGGCAAAAGCCCGTTACGATACCGCCGCGATCGACGCTTTGCTGCTACGCGGCGTCGAACCGACGCCGGTCGGACTGGGCGCGGCCGTCGCGACCGGCCAAGCCGCCGCGGAAAATTCCCTGACAAGCCTGATCAACAGCCGGGAATTTTTACTTGGCGTGATTGCGTTGATGGTACCGGTATTGGCTTGGAGCCTATATCGGGCCGGAAAGCGGATCGGCAATTTGCCAAGATAATCCGTCAGCGAGCCATCCAGGCCAATAACGGATTTCGGCCGGCCGCGCTCAGCAAGACTGCCGCCAACGCCGCGCCCAAGCTGTCGGCCAACCAATCGCCGACGCCCGGCTCGCGCCCCGGCACGAAGGACTGGTGCCATTCGTCGCTGATGCCGTACACACTGCAATAGACAACGCTGGCCAAGGCTAGCCAGCGGCGCTCGACCAGCCGATGCCGAAACGCTCGCCAGCTGAACAATGCCATCACGAAATAGGCCAGCGCGTGTTGAACCTTATCTTGAAACTCGAAGTGCATCTTGACCGGCAAACTCGCCTGTGCCGACAACCAGAAAATCAAGCCGCAAAACGCCGCCAACGCGGCCCAGTCCCGGAATGCTCTCATCTTTTTCTATCCATTTATCGTAATTTACCCAGGGTTCGATGTCGGCCAAGCCTACGCGCCGCCTTCGAGCAATTGTTTGGCCAATTGATTGCCGGCCTCGACCAGCGGATGTATCACAAAATCGGCACCCAGCGTTTTCATGTGATCGGCTTCCTCGGCGTGATAGCAAATCGCGCCGATCTGGCCAAGATAGCCGCGCCGCCTCAATTGCTCGATCGCGGCGCAGCGCACCTCGTACGCCGGCACCGTCAACAAGACGCCCTTGACCCGCTCCAGCGGCAAGCCGCTCCACAATTCGCTGTCTTCGGCATCGCCATAGACCACGCGCCGCCCATTACCCAACAGGGTTTCCAGCACGGTCGGGTCGGCGTCCAGCCCGACCACCCGTTGTTCGCGCTCGCACAACGCCCGATAGGCGGCGATGCCGGTGCGGCCCATGCCGATCACCAGCCATTCGGCAGCGCCGAAGGATTCCGGCAAGCGGTCGGGATTCCCGGATTGCTTTTCGAAACGCACCAGCCAGCACTCGGCCCAACCGAACAAGCGGTGCGAGTAGCGGTTCAGCGGCGCCGCCACCGCCAACGAACCGGCCACCGCCAAACTGATAATCGCCTTCCAATCCTCGGTCAGCAAACCGGCGTTGACCACCGCGCCGGTCGTGATCAGTGCAAATTCGCTATAAGTCATCAAGGCCAACGACGACACGAAAGCGGTGCGCGCGCGCAAGCCGGCGAACAGAAACAACCCGAAAAATAACACGCCTTGCAGCGGCAACAAGCCGAGTAAACTTAAGGCCAGCGTCACCTGTTCGCGATTCGGCAGATCGGCCAGACCGATTTGCAGAAAGAAAGCCACCAGAAACAACTCCTTCAAGCTCCACAGCCGATCGGTCAATTCGTCGATCTTGGGATGGGTCGCCAGCATCACGCCGGTCAGCAGCGCGCCGATGTCGGCGGAAATGCCGACCCGTTCGGCCGCGACGCCGCCGGCCAGTGCCAAGCAGACGCCCAGCAGCAGTTTCAATTCGGAGGCGCGACTGGCCGACAAAATCCGATGCGCCAGGGGCCGCAACAGCGGCAAGGCCAACAAGGCCAAAGCCCAAGGCTGGGGTTGTTTGCCGTCCGCCACCGCCAACAAGACGATCGCGACAATGTCCTGCAAAATTAGAATACTCAGCACGTCGCGGCCGTGCAGCGTTGACAATTCGCCGTTGTCTTCCAATACCTTGATCGCCAACACGGTGCTGGAAAACGCCAAACTGACTCCCAACACCAAACCGCCGGTCACCTTTTGTTCCAGCCAGAAAAACACCAACGCCGATGTCACCGCCGTCAGCAACAGGTGCAAACCGCCGACGCTTAACACCTCGCGGCGGATGAGCGACGAAGGCTTCAGCTTCAAACCGACCGAAAACAGCAACAGTTCGATGCCGATTTCCGCCACGTGACCAAGATTCGGCAACGGCGCGATTTGCAAACCATGTAGGGCATAGCCGGCGGCCAAGTAGCCGACCAAGGGTGGAAACGACAAGCGGCTGGCGACCATGCCGGCCAAATAAGCGGCGGCGATCCAGATCAGTTCGGTCATAAATCAATCATGCTGAGTCAAAACGGCCAGCCATGCGGGCCGGTCTTAAAAATAGAGTCGCTGGACAAGTCAAGGACCGTCGGCCGTCTCGCGCCGACGCCAATCGCAACGTTAGGCGCGGAAACTATTCCAGCGCGATACTGCCCTCGATAGTGTGACGTATCCCCAGCGCGGGCGCCTCCAAGGTCATCGCCACCGCGAGAGTCTCCGAACCCTCGAGTATGCCGGCCTCGACCGCTTTCAACACCGCGTGCTCCAGTTCGCGCTGCGAAGCGATCCCAACGGTTTTCAGGAACTTACGGACTTCCAAATTCAAGGTATCTTCGTTCATCGTCATCCCCCGGACACGTTATAAAAGTCGAAGCGACGAATCGACGCGCGGAACTCGCGGCGCCATCGCCTCGGCTAGCAGATTATCACGGATCGGTGCATTCTCGGCTTAGCGATAGGCGAAGAGGCCGAGCCATCGGCCGGATCATTAACATTGAAAAGGATTCCGCCGAAATTCGCCGACTCGTCGGGCCGTGATCCCGATATCGCGAGTCAATAGATCAATGACCTTGGCAGCGGTGGTAAGTCGCTACGCTGCCAAACGGCTACGATTCGAAGGATTGGAGCGTTTTAGCAGGCCGGTCATCATCGTGTGACGTCTTTTATCTACTCGCCGGCACAGAACAAGTAGCCGTGTCAGTAGGATAAAACCGATGATTTGCACAAACATGAGAGCATGCCAGTTCCGATTTCTGGAGAGCAGGGAACGGCGATTCGAACAAGCCGTCACCGAGCGGCAGGTCGGTGACGGCAATCGGAAGTGAAGGGGAAGGGTTTAAGTGATCGTATCCAAGACGTGTGTATCGAATCCCGCGAGCTTACTTCGCGCATTGCGGTCGGGTACACAACAGGGCCAGTTTGCGCGAGTCGAGCACATTGATCGTGCCGTTATGATCCAAATCCCTGGGGTCGCCGGCACCGCTCGCCGGTTTGTTTCGAGCGGCCAGCACGACATTGAGGTCGAGTAAATCGACATCGCGGTCGCCGTCTTGATCGCCGGTCACGGTAATGTTTTCGCAAGCGTCGGGCAGATGATTTTGGTTGGTATCGCCGCTTTGGCGTTGCTCGATGTCCAAGACGTCGGATTTGCCGTTGTTATTGCAATCCGGAAATACGTTCAAATAGTACACATCCTGCTCGCCGTTGTAAGTCGCGGTGTAGGACACGTGAGCACCGTATTTTCCGGAAACCAGATGGCTATAGTCGCCGATTTTGTCGACGCCCAACGGATAACCGGTTTGGGTGTTGAAGGTCGCGGTGACCGCTCGATTCGGACTCCAAGTCGCCCCGCCGTCCCACGAGTACGAATAGTAGAGTTGCGAGGTACCGGCCTGGAGCTTTTCGCGGGTGTCGTACCAAACCGCATCGATCCGCGAGTTGTCGGCGACGCCCAACATCGGAAACCATTGAAAGGCGTTCCGGTCCGCCGTATCCGTGTTGATGCGCAGCGGCGCCGACCAGGTCAGCCCCCCGTCGCTGCTGCGGATAAAGTTGACGTCCAGATTGTCCGTGCCCGGCGGATCGACCGGAGCCAGCAGATAAAGGTTGTTGCGCAACGCACCTGCCGAATGATCGACGGCGACTTGAATATCGCCGATCGGACCAAGCGGGTTGGGATTGTTGGGAATCATGAAGGTGATCGGCGAACCGCCCATATCGATGGCTTGGGTCGTGAAACTTGGTATTGCGTTGGGATCGCGAGCGTTCAACGAGGTGGCGAACAAATAACCGTCGTAGACCAGCTTGGTACCCACCAAGCTGCCGCTTTCCTTACGACCGGCCAGATACACTTCGCCGTTGGTGCCGACGCCGATGGTACCGAACGACGGGTTTTCCGGCACGCTGACCGGCGCTTCGTAGCTCAGGCCGCCGTCAACCGAGCGGGTAAAACGCTTGTCGTCCAAACCTTCCCGCCAGTGCAAATAAATATGGCCGTCGCTGGCGGTTCCGCTCCGGTCTATGCCGATTCGGCCTTTATCCGCGCCTTCGCCGTGGGCGTAGACCGGCGCTTGCCAGCTGACGCCGCCATCCAGCGACTTGAAGACCTGCACGTCCGCCGCGAAGTTGCCGGTGCTGTCGTAATGCAGACTCTGGTAGTAGAAATTGCCCGCCGAATCGACATCCACCATGATGTTGGTCCGTTGTTCGCCCGGCGTCACCACGCCTTGAAAATGCCAGTGCTTACCGCCGTCGTCGCTATAAGCCCAACCGCCTTCCCGGCTGCCCGAAGCGATACTGGCAAATTGCTTCCAGCCCGCGACCAACCGGTCTGGGTTATTCGGATCGAGAGCGATCGTCGGCTCGTGAGCCGCGTCGCCGGCGATATTGTCGCCGGCCGGGTCCACATTCATTTGAATGCTCGAATACGGTCCGTACGGAAACAGCGATTGCGCAGCGGCGCTTTCCGGCATCGCGCCGCAGACCGCTAACACGCTCAAGCCCAAGCAATGGGCGGAAATCCCTCGCGGCAACGGCACGACGCGACCTAGGCGAACGTCCATCATGCCCTCCTGAATCGGCGATAGCCGTTGATACCGATACCGGCAATCCCCGAAGCGAAGAACCAAACCGCCGAAGGCAATGGAACGGTGGCCACTTGGCCGCAACCGCTATAGGCACCCACGCCTAAACAAAAATCCCCCAAATCGGCCAAGACGGTATTTTTCAAAAAGAACGCGTTTTCGGGGGACAGTAATAAATCGCCGCTGAGCATCCAATCGCCGGCACTGCTGTACTGCAACCGCAAATTAGCCAATTCGTAAGCCACCGCGCTAAACGAAACGTTATTCTGCAAATACCAGCCGCCCGGCGTGCCCGAAACACCAAAGGCATCCCACATGGTCTGCCGCGCCTCCGGGTCGTATTTCAGCGAGTAATCGCCGTTCAGCAAGGTGCCGGAAAAGCTTCCTCGAAACATCTCGACGCCGGTCATGCCCATCGTGCCGGTACCCGCCAAGGTGTCCGAATCGATTGAGAAGTCCGGCGTCGTGGCTTGGACGTTGCGGCCGGAAAGCTGACCGCTGGGGTTGCTGGCACTGACGGGGGTGATGTCGTGTACCAAGTTCACGGCTGGAATTTCGACACGCGTCGGATTATTGAAGTAAAACGACGAATCGGTGCGAACCGTGTAGTCGGACTCGATGGTGTCGAAATATTGCGCCAGAAAGTATCCCGGCTGGGTCAACGAGCCGAAGTTGGAGAGCGCTAAAGCATCGCGGTCCAGATTCATCGTGAAGGTGCCTCCGGAATTCGCGTTTAACAACGCGGCATCGGCCTGCGTAACGAATCCGCCGGCGACCAGCGCGAAAACCGTCGAAACCGCGGTCAAGTATTTTGATGTTTCAAGGCGATGGCATGTCATCGAAACCTCCTGTTAACTGATATCCCGATCACGCGGATCTGTTGCGAAAACCGCTCACGCCCATGCCGATTAAGCCGGTCATAAACATCCAGACGGCGGCCGGCAGCGGGACCACGGAGGTTTGAAAGCTGAAGGTACCGATGCGCGCATTAGCATTGCGGGCCGGACCGGCCCCAAGATGATCGAATCCCCAACCGTAACCCAACTCGCCGCTCAAAGACAGCACGTTTCCGTTGATCTCGGAAACCACGTTAAACAACTCGAAAGCCACCGCTTTAAAGCCGAGGGTGTTGTAAATGACCCAATCCGAACTTTCCGGCGTTTTTAGCGCTTCCGCGGGATTATAGGTCAGCGTCATGTCGCCCATTAATACCCGGTTAGTGGGGGGCGCGACATCCACTCGATAGCGCAGGCCGCCGGCCAGGCCGATAGAGCCCGACGCGGTGCCGGTAATGTCGTTAGGGTCGAACGTGAAGGTAGTGGCGCTATTGTGCCGACCCGACGGGTTGTCAGCCACATGCGCGCCATTGACGGTAAATTTCAATCCGGTGGCCGGAATTTCGTTCGCCGCGTAATCGGTCAGATCGACGGGCGTATTGTAATCGCGCAACTCTTCAAAGGTTTTTGAGGCCAGCGAAGCGTCGTAGTATTCCTCGACGTATATGGATGGCGCAGCGGTCCTATCTAGATCGATACCGTTCTCGAAAGCGTCTCGATCGATATTGATAATCAGCGAACCGCCGGATACGGTAGCGCCGTGCGCGGATGTCGCGGCAAGGGTTAACGACAGCACGATCAGGTATAGAAATTTCATGCGTATTCCTTGAAAAAAATTGGGTTTCTAATAAGTCGCTTACCGGCCAAGTTCAGGCTCTACCCCCCGTCCGTTAACGGAAAGCAAAGCGCCCCGCAGCCTTTTGCGACGGAAGGTTGAGCGGTCTGGTAAGGCTTAGGCGGATAAGCCCGATTTACCTCTGGAGGCGCCTAACAGGCCGACCAATCCGCTCCCGAACAACCATACGGCGGCCGGCAGCGGCACCGCGGCGGGCGCCAGATTGAAGGTACCCACTTTGACCGACGTGCTGCCGTTAAACAGCAAATTCCAGGAGTAACCCAAAGTGGAAAGATACAAATCGCCGCTTAGCGATAATTCGCCGTTACCGTTGACCGACTCGGTGGCATTCACCAAGCGAAACAAGGCTGGATCTTGCGCGGGGCTACTAAAACCGGCGCTGTAGGTAAAGATATTCCACGTCCCACCGGCTTTTTTCAGGTAAAAATCACCGGGATTCAGGTAGGAGCCGCCACCGGCGGGTTCCATCCGAAATGCACCGCTCAAGCCGATTTGGCCTGCCGCCGTGTTGCTGGCATCCATCGTCGTGGCCTCCTGCTTTCTCGCGCCGTAGCTGATGGTGGTGCCATTGGCGTTCACCGGCAACGAAACGCTGAAGGTCTCGGTCTGACTGAGAGCAACACCGCCGGTCGTGTCCAGATCGATCGGCGTTGCGTTATAAGTCTCGTCCCAAAAATTGGCGATATACCAACCTTCGGAACCGCCAACAGCCGAGGTAAATGCGGAATTGTCGATGGTCATATTCGCGACGCCGCTAACGAGGGCCGCGTTGGCATCGCCTGCCGTTAACAGACCGCCGCCGAATACGCTGATTGCCAGAACGCCGGCATAGGCCGCTTTCAAACTGTGTTTGTTTAATAGGTTCATTGTTTTCCTTACAAAACGATCTAAGATTGATTTAATGGGCAAAATCCAGGCCCCGATACGGATGGAAGCGCGTCACATCCCATTGCAGAGCCCAAAGTTCGAAGGCAACCCGGCCGTCTTATTCCAAGACCCGTGGCTTTCCGGCTCCGCCTCGCGGCGGATGTGGCGAAATTGCCGCTTCCGTGCGGCATCGCCCGAATCCTTGAGCGAGGTTTTCCTAGATTTCCGGCGGCTTTTCCGAACGGCGCAAGATGCCGTCATTCGGCAGCCGCCAAGGCTCGAAACCCAACGATACTGGCTTAGAGAGAGCGTCGCGAAACGCAAACCCGTCGACATAAACCTATCGTCATTTCCCGAGTTGCTGATCTAACAGCAAAGACCAGGCCAATTAAAAAGCCATTGTTTTACAACGACTAACATTTTTACCGACGGCCAAACAAACCCAAACCACGTGATTTGCCTCAGCAACTGCGTGAAATCACCTATTCAAACGATTTGCCGGTATTTGTGACAACTCCACGTATCTCGAAACCTAAGCCGCGTCGAATCAACGGGCGGAGTGCGCCAGCTCCCGGTGAGTCGCACGGACCTCCATGGTTTGACCGATCCTCAATCTTCCACCCATTTAAACCGCAGCGCGGCGGTCATTAAAAACAACAGCGTCATCATCGACAGGGTAATCAATGCCGGCGCTATCTCGGCCAATCCGGCGCCGTCGATCATCACCGCGCGCGCGGCTTGCAGCACGTGGGTTAGCGGGAAAATCAGCGTCAGGTTCTGCAACAGCGCCGGCGCGCCTTCCAGCGAAAACCAAACCCCGGACAGCAGTATCATCGGCAAGGTCAGCAAGTTCAGGATGCCCAAGGCCAACTCCTCGCTACCGGTCCGGCTCGCCATCAACAGACCGAGGCTGATCAGGGTCACGGAGCCGAGCACCGCAATCAGCGCCAACAAGGCGTAAGCACCCTGCACTAAAAAGTCGAACAAGACGTTCATCGCGACAAATTGCAACACGACCGCCAGCATCAACATCGCCAGCCGGCTGACAACTTGCGCCGACAGGAACTCAAAAGCGTTGACCGGCGAGGCT
>NZ_LUUK01000016.1 GCF_001644025.1 Methylomonas koyamae | reverse complement strand
GAGTTTCGGTCGCCGCGACCGCCAAGGCCGCCAAAGCCTCGTCCAATTCGATGCATTCGCAGGTAGCGCCCCGCGCCACGTTGTTCAACCAGGAAATCCCGCGCCGCCGCATGCCGGCTACCGCACGACCGTTGACGACAAAGACCCGAATATCCGAGTAACCCTCGCCGTCGCACTCGATAAAACGTTGCAAATAATAAATGCCGCGACTGCCGGTCAACCACAACAAGTCGGTGGATTTTTCGATGCGGCGAATGCCCTCGCCTTGCGAACCGAACAAGGGCTTGCTGATCAGAAAATGGCCGTCGCGCAACTCCTGTTCCGCAACCGCCAGCGCCTGTTCGCGGTTGCGAGTCACCCAGGTGGTGGCGGTAGGCAGACCGGCCTGTTGTAGTAAAAAGCTGGTCATGCCTTTGTCGACGCTGCGTTCGACCGCCCCGGCGTCGTTGTACACCGGCACGCCGGCAATTTTCAGCGCGTGCAAGATATCCAGGTAAAACACCACTTCTTCCAGCGAACCGCCCGGCACGCCGCGCACGAACACCGCGCGCGGCAAGCGATCAGGGTAGCCGGGCAACGCGATCGGCAGACCCGAGTTGGTCAATTGGAAACTGCATGCCGTGAGTGACACGAAGTCGGCGGAATAGCCCAGACCGGCGAAAGCGTGGGTCAATTGCTTGCCATGCCAGCCGGGGTCGTCAGTGATAATCGCGATTCGATGCAAAATAATTTAAGGACGTAAAAAACGGAAACGCGGCTGGAAGCCGCGTTGTTAGAACGAAAGGAAAAAGGCTTAGAGGCCGAAAGATAGGTCCAACAGCGCGTTATCCAGTTGGCCGGCCCGGAAACTTTTGCCGGAGTCGACCGCCGTGACGATCACGCTGGCCGGACTGAACAACATCGCGTCGATTTTGAAAAAATCGTATTCGTAAGCCTTGAAAATCTCTGCAAACGGTTTGCCATAGTCTTTCGACGTGGAACTGGGCAACTCTTTAGCCAGTTTTTCGGCGGCTTCGTCACTGCCTTTCACGAACAAATGGACTTGACCGGCGAACAAAATCGCATCGTTGGTACGTCCCATCGCCTTGACGAAATTCGGATGCGGCGGGCAAATCGGCGCGCTACCGGAACCGTCGAAGATGTTTTCCAGTGGGAAGTGCAAGGCATGAGCCTTGTGCATCGCCACTTCCAAAACCCGGCCGACAACTTGCACGCCGCCGGCCAGACTACTGGTCGGCGTGACGATGATGGTCAAGGCTGACGGCGCCAGACCGCACGCGGCTGCAACCTTCTCGACGATTTCGAGCGGCGGGACCGCATCGTTTTCGATTACCAGAACCGCGCGCTCGGCGACATCCCGATATTCCAGCTCTTTGTACAGTTCTTCGACCGGTTCGACCACGCCGTCCTTGATCTTGGTGGCCAGCGCCCGCGCCGGGCCGGAGCCCAAAGCATAATATTTGCCGTGCGACAAACTCCACCCGGCATACTGGCTACCCAAACAGGACAATACCGGATTGGTTGCATGGACATTGATCGTCAGCGGCCAATGCGCGGTGTAGGAACTCTGCGAAATCGTCGCGGTACCCATGCCGCCCATGCAAATCTCGGTGATGATTCGCCCGGCTTCCAAACCGCCTGGTACATTGATTCCGGCGTCGATAATCGTGCAACCGTTTTCCAAGCGCTCGACACCCAAGCGCAGCTTGTCGGCGTTATCCAACAATGTTTGAACCAAGGGCTGGGTAAGTTTATTGACGCTTGCCTGATATTGCATGAGATTAACGACCTGTTTCCAATAATGTTCCGAGAATGTGTAACCGGCGGCGCAACTGCAGCATCGCCAGGCCCGAATTTTTACCGGCCGCAATAATACTGCATATCGGCTGGCCCGCGCCAAAAAAAGCGCCGCCTGGCGGCCTATCCACGACCCAGTCCGGCCAAGAAAAACCGTCGGCGACACGGAGATTCCGATCAGCGAACACGGTACGCACCGCCTTGGACACCGGTGCCGATGCGACATTATCCAGCGACAATCCAAGACTTCCGCGCAGATGCGATACCAGCAAATCGTCGCCGTAAAGCTGAGCGCTAGCCGACACGCGGGGATTGAGTTCCAACACCCGAAAACCGTCGGGTACCAACATAAAATCCAAACTGTTCAGGCCGCGCAAACCGTATTCAGCCGTTAATTGGACCACGACTGTTCGCAAGGCTTGCGACACCTCACTCGGTATCGGTACCGAGCCGACGGCACCGGCAAACACAAACGCGAAGTCCGGACCTAAATTCGCGCGCCATTGCCGATTCCATCCCACCACCCGCGCCGACTCGCCATTGGCAACGAACAACGCCGACATCGCGATGCCGTCGACGTAACGTTGCCAATACCCCTCGCCGCTCGCATCCCGCCGCTCCGACTCCATCGATCTGGCGATGCCCAAACCGCCCTCGCCTCGCCAAGGCTTGCGCAACCATTCGCCCGCCTCGGTCGGCGCCTGGAAAACAACCTGAGGATAAGGTATCGCCAGTCGCGTCAGCAACGCAAAAAAATCCCGTTTATCCTGCAACCGGCAAAAAGTATCGGCCTGGTTGCCGAGCAATCGCCAATCCCGCGCCAGCTTCATCAAACTATCCGGATGCGTTTCAAAGCCGCTCCCGTACAAGACGTCGGCAATCCGGAAGCGCCCGCGGGCGTTAATTACCGCGAGCTTGATGTCGTCCCAGGCCAATGAGCGCACCCGATAAGTTTGATTTGCGATTTGCCGGGTATCGTCATCGGCAAAGCAATCGACGGCGACCACCTCGAAGCCGGCCCGGACCGCCAAAGCCGCCAACATCCGCGCCGATTTTGCAATTACCAACAAACACTTAGAAAATTCCGCCACCGCGATTCGAGTCCGTATCGTCATCAAGCCGCAAAAAATACTAGATTTCAAAAAAAACTTCTGGTTAAATACGCGGCTCATGGAGAGCTGGCTGAGCGGTCGAAAGCGGCGGTCTTGAAAACCGTTGAGGGCTTATACCCCTCCTGGGGTTCGAATCCCTAGCTCTCCGCCATAATTCAATGGCTTGCGCTATACTAAACCGGCTTCACCGCCGGTTTTTTTATGCCTGAATGGGGAAATTTTTCCCTATTGATCGCCTTAGTATTCAATTTCCAGCGACTAAAAACGCCTTCCCCGCCGACCAGCGACCACGGTGCCGGCATTTCGTAACCTTTCCCGCGCGCCGCGAAAATGAGCTTGGCGCCGCGCTCACGATATAGTGTCGAATCCGTTGGATAGCAGACTGTATTTGTCAATTTGCGTTGACTACACCGGTCTAGGGGTCGGCACCCCGTCAACGATGAACTCCATTGCCCTGCTTCTCGGTGCCGGCATGGCACGGCGTTGATAAGTCAGCTCGGCACCATTCGCCATTCTCGGCCATTTCTTGGCATTGCGGAACAGACTCGTGCATCTCTGGCAATCTCAATGATGGACAACTGGTCGCGGAAAACCATCCGCCTGATTTTGGCGTAAAAGATCATGATTGCCACCCTCTAAGCACCTGTCTGATGTTTGGACAGGACAGGCTAATAGCCTGTGGCCCATTTTCAGCCGGAATTTACCGATCTACATAGTCAATTTTCAACCGGTGTCAACATATGTTTCCAATTAAAACAAACGAAGTCGAATCGCCGCTCGATAAGATTAACGAAGCGGCTGCTCGCGAGAAATCGATTCGGCATGGGCATCTTAGTAGCACTCACCGGCAGCTAAAAGTAACGCCATTGATTTGAACAGAAAATCGACGATTTAAAGTGAAACCCCGGTTATGGTTCAGACGGCTAACTAGAGTTGGCATTCCGTCGTTATATGCCTGACGCCGAATTTTTAGTTTCAGTCGGGAATGCGGCCGTTCGTCGTTGCTCTATCGATATATTCCAGAATTGAAGCGCCGACTTGGGCGACGGAATCTAGGCGTGCAGCTAAACCCGCTCGTATTTGACCGATCGTCAAAGACTGTCGCGCGGAGTCCCAGCACTCTTTGGACTCGTCAGCTGATTCCATCGACAAAATCGGCCGAACCCAAACCGTTAAGCCCGGCTCGGCCGCGCGCTGAAACCAACCAGCGGCGCTAGTAAAAATGCGGTGGTGATGCCGACCGCCAGGGTCAGGCCAAAGGCGTGGACGATGGCGGTCGAGCTGAGCGCCAGGAGTCCGTAGGCCAGCAAGGTGCTGAAGGCGGACAGGGTGACGGCGAGTCCGGTCGAGTCGCGCCGTTCGCTGCCGGCCAGATGAAAGAACACCGCGTAATCGACGCCGACTTCCAGCACCAGCATCAGCGCGAACAGATTGAACAAGGTAAACAATTCGCCGCGCCAGCCCAATATCGCCAAGGCCGCCGCCATCGCGACGGCCGGCACGGCCATGACCTGCAAACCGCTGCGCCAGCCCAATTTAAAGACCAGCGCGGCCAGCAACAAGCCGCACACGCCTAGCAACAAGCCGGTGACCATCGCGCGGTAACGGGCGAATAGCGCCGACATTTGCCCGGCCTGATCCACCCAGGCCACCCCTGGCAGGTTTTGCAGCGCGGCGAGGCCGGCCAGATCGGCAACGCCGCTCAATGCCACCACGCTACGGCAGGCACCGACATCGCAACCCAGCCACAGGCCGCGCTGACCGGGATCGGCGGCGGCCAGCCAATCAGCCAGCGGCAAGACCCTTGCCTCGGCGGCGACGAATTGGCGGGCTTCCTCGGCGGCGGCTTGGGCGCTGAAGCCCAAGCCCGTCATATAGGTTTTCAATCTCACGTTGTCGTACAGCGTGGTTTGCAGCAAGCGGTAATCGGCGCGCTGCCGCTCCGGATCGGGCCAAGCCGCGCTGATCGCGTCGTAACCCGCCAATCCGCCCTGCCCGCGAATGCCGTTTAAACCAGCCAGCAGTCGATGTTCGTTGGCGAGCCATTCTGTTTGATCGGCGCCACTGACCAGAAAAAACTGACTGTCGTAGCCAATCGCCAGCACTTGCTTGAGTTTGGCGTCGGCGGCCAGCAAACTGGTCGGAGCCGATTGCAACAGGCGCACGTCGTCCTTGGGCTGTAATTGGGTCAAGCCGCCGACCAGCAAGACCGCCAGGCTTAGTGCCAGCGCGACCCGATGGCGGTTAAGCCAACCCGGCCAGACTTGCTGCCAATAACGGGTCAACCGTAACACGGCCGGCCGATGCGGCATGCGAAAGCCGCCCAGCAAGCACGGAAACACCGCGACGACAGTCAACCACGACACAATCAAACCGATGGCCGAAAACGCGGCGATTTCTCGCAAGCCGGGAAACGGCGACCAGCCCAAACCGGCGTAGCCCAGCAAGCTGGTCAACAGGCCGAAGCCGATGCCGGGCAACACATAGGCCAAGCCCTGGCGCGGCGTCCAATCCGGCAAGCCCATGCCGTCGCAAAAAAAATGCAGCGCATAATCGACAACGACCCCGACCAGGCTGGAACCGAACACCAGCGTCAGAATATGCAGCTTGCCGAACAGTTGCAGGCTCAATACCCAAGCCGCGAACAAGCCGGCGGCGACCGCCAGACACGACAGCAGCAAGGGCCGCGGGCCGCGGAACGCCGCCCAGAGCAAGATCAGCAAGCCTAGCGTCGATCCGCCGCCGATCAGCGACATCTCTTGCTGAGCGCTATGCGAGCCATGGGCGGTAAATAGCGGCATGCCGGTCGCCAGCAACTCGCCGCCCTGCTCGGCGATTTGCCCGGTCAGCCGCTGGTTGAGGCTTAGCAGGGTGCCCAGTTTATCCAGTTTCAGGTCGCTATCCGGCCATTCGCCGATCAGCAGGGCCCAGTAGCGGCCGTCGCGCTTGATCAGCGGGACGCCTTGGTGCAGGCTGGCCGCCAACGGCTGCCGGGCCCGCAGATAGCGGTTGAACAGTAGCCAGGGATCGCGTTCCAAGCCGGCGGTCTGCAATTGGCCGACCGGACTGTACAGCCAGGCCAGATTTTCGGCGGCGATTTTGGCAGGATCTTGGCTGAGGGTTTGCCGGGTGGCGTCGTCCAATAACTGATAGCGATAGTCAAACCAACGCCGATAGGCCGGCGCCGCAACGTCCGCCGCGCGTTCCAGCGGCAAACTCGCGAACAAACCGCTGGCCGCCAGCTCGCGGTGGACTTGCCGAATCGCGGCGACGGCTTGATCGGCGCTCGCCGCGCCGGCCAGCCAAATCAGCTTGCCTTGGATTTGCCGATTCCGCGCGGCAATCGCCTCGGCCACGTCCGGGCGTTGTTCCGCGACCGGCAGCAAGGCCATGAAACCGGTTTCCAGCCAATCCCGCGACCAGTCGCGCGCCGCCTGCCAAGCCAGCGCAGTCATCGCCAGACACCAAATCAGCGCATACAGCCTAGGGCGATAAACGTTCAAATTCGGCCGCCTGTGCCGGCGTCAGTTGGGCCGGATGGCTGATGTGTTCGAAGACGGTACTGGAGCGGTTGCCGCCGCTTTCCAGTATATCGAAGCCGCGCAAGTCGCTATCGCCGGACAGTACCAGTTCGGCGACGATCTTGGCGAGTAGCGGGTCCTTGGGTAGGAACTGCAAGCGCCAACTCCGGGCCTGGACGCTGCCTTGAATCTCGAAGTCCGCCCGCAATCGAGCGAAGTCGCCGCCCAACAGTGCCGGTATCAATTGGCCGAAACTGGGCGGCAGGGCTTGCTCGCCCTGCTCGGAAATCATCCGGTCTCCGCCGATCAATACCGTCGAGGCGACCGGGCTGACGGTATTCCAGATCACGCCGCCGCTTTGGGCATAAACGAACTCGCCTTCGGACACCAAAGGTTGTTGCAGAAAGGCCAGTTGCTTGGTTTGCCGAAAATGGCCGACCGCGATCGGTTGAGGTTGCAGCATCGCTCGGACTTGGTCCAACACGTCGTCGGCCCATGCCGGCGGCACGAGCAACATCAGCATTACCAGGCTCAGTCGGAACACGGCGACACCAAGCCCAATTTGGCGAGCAGCACCGGCGGCGATTGCCAACACAGCTCGCCGCTGTTTAAATCGACGGCCACCTGCACGCTATAGCCCTTGGTCAAGCGATCACCGCTGGCCTGGTCGAGGATCAGGTAATCAATTTTCAAGCGGTGCTCCCATTCGCTCAAACGGGCTCTGACCAGCACCCTCTGACCAAAGCGGGCCGGTTTGACGTAGCGGATGCGTATATCCACCAGCGGCCAGGCGAAGCCGGAGTCCCGCATTTGCGGATAGTTGTAGGCTATCTTGTCCAACAGCGCGCAGCGCGCCACTTCGAAATATTTGCAATAGTGGCCGTGCCAGGCCACGGCCATCATGTCGACATCGTGAAACGGGATATCGATGGCGACTTCGGCTTCCAGCACGGACTTAGTCATATAAAGACCAGCGCTGGCTGCGTATCGCGTCGAGACAGGCCCGCAATTCGCCGTCCAAGGCCCGGTCCTCGGTCAGCGGCGCGACCAGACGGCGCAGATCGGCGCAGGTGTCGCTCAACGGCTCGGACAACAGCGCGCCGCCGCGCAATTCCACGGCTTGCACGCTGGCCAGCAATGCCGCCGCCGCCACCTGCTCGGTCAATTCCACGATGCGCAAGCAGTCGCGGGCGGCAATCGTGCCCATGCTGACCTTGTCCTGGTTATGGCATTCGGTGGATCGGGAGAACACGCTGGCCGGCATCGTCAATTTCAAG
Organism: Methylomonas koyamae; assembly: GCF_001644025.1. Taxonomy (GTDB): domain Bacteria; phylum Pseudomonadota; class Gammaproteobacteria; order Methylococcales; family Methylomonadaceae; genus Methylomonas; species Methylomonas koyamae_A. The sequence continues at coordinate 43,121 of NZ_LUUK01000016.1, read as the reverse complement.
GCTTCGGCAGTCCAGGCCGACGCGGCGATTTGCACGGCCTTGAAACCGTGGTTGAGCGGCGCCAACTCGCCGACCTCGCCCGCCAGATTGGCCGGCAGGCCATGATTGAATTTGGGATCGACCAGTTGCGCCAATTGCCTGTCCAGCAAATCGGCGATATTGGCGACGGCGGTTTTCAAGGTGTCCATCGCCAACGCGATGTGGCCGCCGTAAAAATGCCCGCCGTGCAACACGTGCTCGTCGTCGGCGTCGATCAACGGATTGTCGTTGGCGCTGTTCAACTCGGTTTCGATCAGTTGCCGCAACCAGGGCAAGGCGTCTTCCAACACCCCAATCACATGCGGCGCACAGCGTAGCGAATAGCGATCCTGCAAGCGGCTGTCGTTGCGCGGCATGTCGGCGTGCCATTGCAAATCGGTGCGAATCCGCGCCGCGACCTTGGCCTGACCGGGATGCGGCTTGAGCTGGAACAATTTGGCGTCGAAATGGTAGGCGTTACCTTGCATTGCGGTGACCGCCAAACTGGTGATGCGCGCGGCCAGCCGGGACAGATATTCGGCGCGGCCGAAGGCCAGACAGGCCAGACCGGTCATCGCCGCCGTGCCATTCATGATCGCCAAGGCTTCCTTGGGCTGGAAGGTCAGCGGTGCAATGCCCAGTTCCGCGTAGACCTCGACGACCGAACGACGCCGGTTTTGGTACAGCACGTCGCGCTCGCCGGCCAGCACGGCGGCCAAATAGGACAGCGGCGTCAGATCGCCGCTGGCGCCGACCGAGCCTTCTCGCGGGATCAACGGCAGAATGTCGCGGCGCAGCAATAAAGTTAGATGTTGCAATAAGCGATAGCGAACGCCGGAGTAGCCGCGCGCCAAACTGGTCAGGCGGGCGACCAAAATGGCGCGGGTTTGTTCCGGATCGAAGTCCTCGCCCAAACCGCAACCGTGAAAGCGGTACAAACGCACCGGCAGTTGTCCGACCAATTCGACCGGCACCGGGACGGTACAGGAGTCGCCGTAGCCGGTGGTGACGCCGTAGACGCAACCTTCCTCGGCCAGCAAGGTATCGACGAAACCGGCGCCGCGATCGATGCGGGCGATAAATTCCGCCGCCTCGCTCAACACCGCGGCGGCCGTGCCGCGCGAGATACCGATCACGGCCTCGATACTCAGCGGCGTGCCGTCGAAAATCACCGCCGCCCGTTTAGTCATCGGCATGCTCTGCCGGATAGCGACTCTGAAAATACTTGGACGCCATTTCGAAACGCCGACAGGCTAGTCGCATCGGAGCGGCTTCCAGTGCGGTTGAAGCCGCTCCCACACCAAAGTTTTTCATGCGCGGGAGCAAGCCGCCAGCTTCATCATCGTTAGGCTTGATGTCGGTAACCATTACATCAACGGCCATATCTGATCGAGAATTTTGCCGTTCGTGGCCAATATCTGCTTGGGAAACACGCCGGGATTGCCCTGAAAATCGGTCAGCGTGCCGCCGGCTTCTAGAACGACCAATGCCCCACCAGCCACGTCGTACAAATTCAATTCCTGTTCCCAGAACGCATCGACCTGACCGTCGGCCACCGTGCATAAATCCAATGCCGCCGAACCCATTCGACGCTGGCCGGTGGTCGCCTGGGCGATGCGGCAGAAGCGAGGCAGGTTGTTGTCCGGCAAATACTGGCGCAAACAGGCGAAGCCGGTCGACACCATGCTGGCGGCCAGACTGGTCTCGTCCGACACCCGGATCGGCTTGCCGTTTTTCCAGGCACCTTGGCCTTTAGCCGCGCAGTAGTAGTCGTCCAGAGCCGGGCCGTACACCGCGCCGACCACCAATTCGCCGGCAATTTCCAAGGCCACGCTGACGCCCCAAAAATACTGGCCTTTCGAAAACGAATGGGTACCGTCGATCGGATCGACGATCCAGCGCTGGTTTTGGTTGGCGGTTTGGCCGCTCTCCTCGCCCCAGAAGCCGTATTCCGGCCATTTTTCGGTCAAGGCCTGTTTCAGATAATGTTCGACCGCGACATCGGCGTCGGTGACCAGATCGCGTGCGCTTTTTTTGCTGACGGCCAATTGGTCCAGATCGTTGAAATAAGTCATCGCAATCGCGCCGGCGGCGCGCACGATGGTTTCCAGTTCGGAAAGTGGGATAGGCATGAATTTCCACTGAGGTTGATGAAAACGGGCGGAGTCGGTCTCCGCCCGCTCGAGCCGGCAAACGCTGGCGTAGTTATAGATTGTGGTAACCGGTTTCTTCGTGCAGCGCGATGTCGAGACCTTCGACTTCTTCGTCTTCGCTGACCCGCAAACCGATGGTTTTGTCGAGCAGCTTCAAGACCAGATAGCTGAACGCGGCGCTCCAAACGATGGTCACCAACACCGCCAGCGCTTGCACGCCGACTTGCTCGGCGATGCTGACACCGTTCAGCCCCAAGCCGCCGAAACTTTCCGCCGCGAACACACCGGTCAAAATGGAGCCGACGCAGCCGCCGACGCCATGCACCGGAAACACGTCCAGCGAATCGTCGATTTTCAGGCCGCGCTTCACGTATTGCGTCGCATAAAAGCAAACGATACCGGCAACAATGCCGATGACCAGACCGCCGATCGGACCGACAAAGCCCGAAGCCGGCGTAATGGTGCCTAAACCGGCCACCATGCCGGTGACGATGCCCAACACACTGGGTTTGCCGAAGCGGCGCCATTCGATGGTCATCCAGGTCAGCGAACCGGCGGCGGCGGCGATATGAGTCACCGCGATCGCCATGCCGGCGCTACCGTCGGCCTTCAGGGCGCTGCCGCCGTTGAAGCCAAACCAGCCGAACCACAGCATGCCGGCGCCGGTGACGACCATGGTCATGTTATGCGGCGGCATGGCCACGGTCGGAAAACCTTTCCGGTTGCCGATGACCAAGGCCGAGACCAGGGACGCCACGCCGGCATTGACGTGAATCACGATCCCACCGGCGAAGTCCTTGGCACCCAGCGCGGCCAGCCAGCCGTTACCCCACATCCAATGGCAAATCGGCATATAGACGACGATCAGCCATAAAGCGCTGAACCAGAGCATCGCCGAAAACTTCATCCGTTCGGCGAACGCGCCGACGATCAAGGCCGGCGTGATAATCGCGAAGGTCATTTGAAACATGAAATACACGGTTTCCGGAATATCGCCGATCAAATTAGCGATACCCATGTCCGGCAGGAACAATTTGCCGGCGCCGCCCAGCCACGGTTGCCAGTCGCCACCGTCGGCGAATACCAGACTGTACACGCCTGCCAACCATAACAACGACACCAGACAAGTAATTGCAAAACACTGCATCAAAACCGATAGCACGTTTTTGCTACGGACCAAGCCGCCGTAAAACAGCGACAAGCCGGGTATCGTCATGAACAACACCAGAGCGGTGGATGTAAGCACCCAGGCGGTGTTAGCTTGATTGATGCCCTCCGCGCACGCGGCGGCGGGCCAGATGAACAACGGTGCTGTGAGTACGAAGACTCTTTTTGTTATTGTCATTTTTGTTGAATTTTTGCTAGGTCAATTTTTGGAGAACCAGAAACGACAAAATCGCCCTGGCCCGCGAATCGTCTTCGCGAACCAGGGCGATTGAAATGTTCGCCCAGCAATAAAACCCGCTGGGGAAATCTAAATCGCGTCTTCCCCGGTTTCTCCGGTTCTGATTCGGATAATTTGTTCGAGACTGCTGACGAAGATCTTGCCGTCGCCGATTTTTCCGGTGTTGGCGGCTTTGACGATCGCCTCGACGGCCCGGTCGACCACATTGTCGGCCACGGCTATCTCCAGCTTCACTTTGGGCAAGAAATCAACCACATATTCGGCACCCCGATAAAGCTCGGTGTGGCCTTTTTGCCGTCCAAAACCTTTGACCTCGGTGGCGGTCACGCCGGCCACGCCGATCTCGGACAAGGCTTCCCTGACGTCGTCCAGTTTGAACGGTTTGATAATCGCTGTAATGAGTTTCATGCTATCCCCAAATTCGAATGAATAATTTGCTGTGTCGGAAGGCTACCGCCAATCATAAATAATTCCAGGCTAACCTACAATTTACCGGCTCAAGCACCGGAAAGGTGCTTTTAATGATAGCAAAAACGGACCGCCCTGACCGACGGTCCGTTTTTTCCTTGTTAATCAGCAATCTCGATAGCTTAAATGTGATAAGCCGTTTCGCCGTGCTCGGTCACGTCCAAACCTTCGCGCTCGGTCGCTTCGTTGACGCGCAGACCCACCGCCACGTCGGCGATTTTGAATGCCACGAACGATGCAATGCCGGACCAGACAATCGCGACACCCACGCCCCAGGCTTGGCTGGTGACTTGCGTCAACATGTCGTATTCCGCTACCGCGTTGGCGACATAATCCCACACGCCGGTACCGCCCAGTGCCGGGCTCGCGACGATGCCGGTCCCCAAGGCGCCGACGATGCCGCCAACACCGTGTACGCCGAAGGCGTCCAACGAGTCGTCATAGTTCAGCGCATGTTTCAAGCGAGTCACCGACCAGAAGCACACCGCGCCGACAACGAAGCCCAGCGCGATCGAACCCATCGGCCCCGCCCAACCGCAAGCCGGGGTGATCGCAACCAGACCGGCCACGGCGCCGGAAGTCGCGCCCAACATGCTGGGCTTGCCGCGCACCAGCCATTCCATGACCATCCAGGACAAGGTCGCGGCTGCGGCAGCCAGTAGCGTGTTAACGAAAACCAATGCAGCCAGACCGTTGGCTTCCAAGTTGGAACCGGCGTTGAAACCGAACCAACCGATCCACAACAACGAAGCGCCGATCATGTTCATCGTTACGCTATGCGGCGCGATGAATTCCTTGCCGTAGCCGATGCGTTTGCCGATCAGCAGACAGCCGACCAAACCGGCCATGCCGGCGTTGATATGCACAACGGTGCCGCCGGCGAAGTCCAGCGCGCCTTTTTGGAACAAGAAACCGGCCGTGGCTCCCGCTGCTTCGGCCGCAGTCGCGTCTGTATATGCGTCCGGACCGGCCCAGTACCAAACCATGTGCGCCATCGGTAAATAACAAATGCTGAACCAGATTACCGTAAACAACAGCACCGCCGAGAACTTCACGCGCTCGGCGAAGGCGCCGATTATTAGCGCCGGAGTAATCGCCGAAAAGGTCAGCTGAAAAGCGACATAAATGTATTCCGGCACGTACACGCCCTTGCTAAAGGTCGCCGCCATCGAATCCGGCGTGATACCGGACAGAAAGGCCTTGCTGAAACCGCCAAAAAACGCGTTGCCTTCGGTAAACGCCACGCTATACCCGTAAACCGCCCACAAAATGGCCGATAACGAAAAGATCACGAACACTTGCATCAGAATCGACAACATGTTTTTGGCTCGCACCATGCCGCCGTAAAACAATGCCAAACCGGGAATGACCATCAACGCGACCAATACCGTGGCAACAATCATCCAGGCAGTATCGCCCTTGTTCACGGTGGCTTGAACGGCCGGTGCCGCCGCTTCTTCCGCGCCGGCGATCCCCGAGAAGCCCAACAGCGCCAACAGCGCCATGCCTGCTACATATCTCATTTGCTTAGTCCCCATGGTCTAGGTTTAAAGTGCTTCTTCGCCGGATTCGCCGGTTCTGATCCGGACGACCTGCTCCAAATTAGTCACGAAAATCTTGCCGTCGCCGATCTTTCCGGTATTGGCGACTTTTACGATGGCTTCCACCGCCTGATCCAGCAACGCGTCGGCCACTGCCACCTCGATTTTGGCCTTGGGCAGAAAATCCACGACGTATTCAGCGCCGCGATACAGTTCGGTGTGGCCTTTTTGCCTGCCGAATCCCTTAACCTCGGTTACCGTCACACCGGAAACGCCGATATCCGATAACGCTTCCCGCACGTCATCGAGCTTGAACGGTTTTACAACCGCTGTTATCAGTTTCATAGTTCAACACCTCGTTGCTTGAGTTAGTAAATTCCCAACTCAGCCAAAGCAGAATATATGCCAGTATTTATATCCATGTTTTTTAAGCATAATTTGCTTAAAACATTAAAATCCCTCAGAGAATCGCACCCAGATGGTGCGAAGGTTCATGTAGCGCACCATTTCCAAACAAATGCTCACTAAAAATGTTAAGCAAACACGCTAAGTGGCGCTAAACTAAGCATTAGCTTGCAGGACCGCTATCGCGACCACCCAAGCACCACGACAGTGCAAACAACGATTTTTGCACCAAATCCACTCAAAAATACCTGGCCAACGCCCGCTATCTCCTTGATTTCCAAAGCATGAGACTTGGCCTAAAAACTGCTTAATAAACTTTCGAGTACCAACTAGAAAAGGGGAATACCATCATGAAACACCACTTCCAATCTCGCCGAACTTACGTTGCTGGCATTTTGGCGCTATGCAGCGCTTCGGCCGGCGCCGAGAGCTGGACGGAAGCCTCCGGCCTGCTCGGAGCCGCGGGCATAGACCCGAATGAAGCTAAATTCATGAAAGATCACAATCTGAAAATCGGCGGTTGGCTGGAAACCAGTGTCGGCGCCAACATGAGCGGCAGCCATGGCGACGGCTTCAACGGTCCGGTCACGTTTAACGACCGTACCGGCGAAGTTCAACTGAATCAACTGTATCTTTATCTGCAAAAAGCAGTCACCGTAAGCGGCGACAGCTTCGATATCGGCGGCAGAGTGGACTTCATGTACGGCACCGATGCCATTTTTACGCAAGCGTACGGCACTGCCGCCGCGGACAACCGCGGCAATTGGGACCTGTATCTCACCGAACGCGGCGAGCGCTTTTATAGCATTGCCCTGCCGCAAGCCTATGCGGAATTGAACCTGCCATTCGGTAACGGCGTTGATGTAAAAATCGGTCACTTTTACACCATCATCGGTTATGAAGTGGTCACATCACCGGACAACTTTTTCGTCACCAAGCCTTACACGATGCAATATGGCGAACCGTTCACCCACACCGGCGTGTTGGCTAGCTATGCCATCAACAGTAATTGGAGCGTATCCGGTGGCGCGGTCACCGGCAGCCAGACCGGTGGCTGGGACGGTAATTTCGATAGAGGACTCGGTAACTGGGCTTGGCTGGGTGGCGTCACTTGGACCAGCGACGACGCAGGCACCTCGCTAGCAGTAACTTCAACAGCCGGCCATCAAGCGGAAAATAACAGCTCGGCGTGGTCCATGTATAGCGTCGTCGGCAAACACAACTTCACCGATAAACTGCACTACATCATCCAGCACGATCACGGCTTCGCCGACAACGTTGCCGCGGCAACCGGACCAGACGCGGAGTGGTACGGCATCAACCAGTATCTGATCTACGACGTAAATGACAAGCTTTCCGGCGGCCTGCGCGCGGAATGGTTCCGCGACCACAACGGTTTCCGGGTTAACGGACCGGGCCGCTGCTACGCCGCTTCAAGCAATTTGGGCTCAGCTAACTTTGCATGCCCGAACGGCCCTTACGCCAACGGCAATTACACCTACGAAGGCAGCGGCTACTACGCAGTTACAGCCGGCCTGAGTTACAAACCCGCCAAATGGTTGAACTTGCGTCCAAACATTCGCTACGACTTCACCGATAAAACAAAGGCCTTCGACAACGGCCAAGGCCGCAATCAGTTGCTTTTCACAGCGGACGTAGTGGTTACGTTCTAATTGCGACCGATTAGATATTAAGATCAGCTTCCGAGACCAACCCTCTCGGAAGCTTTGATTTTTATAGCTCTTACTACCATTTGATGCTATCGTAGCTAGCCTTTTACAACCCAAACAAAATAACTATCCACTAGGAGAATTTGGCCGATGTCAGTAGATCACGTACTCAAATTAATCCAAGAAAACGACGTTAAATTCGTCGATTTCCGTTTTTGCGACACTCGCGGCAAAGAGCAGCACGTCACCTTCCCTGCTCACACCATCGACGAAGACACTTTCGAAGAAGGCAATATGTTTGACGGTTCGTCAATCGCAGGCTGGAAACACATCAACGAATCGGACATGATTCTGATGCCGGACGCCAGCACTGCTAAAATCGACCCCTTCTTCGACGACAAAACCCTGATCTTGCGTTGCGACATCATCGAACCCAAAGACATGCAAGGTTACGCGCGCGATCCGCGCTCGATTGCAAAACGCGCCGAAGCCTATATGCAGTCCACCGGCATCGCAGACACCGCGCTGTTTGGTCCTGAAAACGAATTCTTCATTTTCGACGACGTACGTTGGAGCACCGGCATGGGTGGCTGCTCTTATCAAATCGACTCCGAGGAAGCCGGCTGGAACTCGGCGAAAGTCTACGAAAACGGCAACATTGGCCATCGCCCTGGTATCAAAGGCGGCTACTTCCCGGTTCCGCCGGTCGACTCTTTCCAAGACATGCGTTCGGCTATGTGTTTGGTTCTGGAAGAAATGGGCCAAACCGTCGAAGTCCACCACCACGAAGTAGCGACTGCGGGTCAGTGCGAAATCGGCGCTAAATTCAACACGCTGGTTAAAAAAGCCGACGAAGTGTTGGAACTGAAATACGTGGTCGCCAATATCGCCCACGCTTACGGCAAAACCGCGACCTTCATGCCGAAACCGCTGGTCGGGGACAACGGTAGCGGCATGCACGTTCACCAATCGCTGGCGAAAGGCGGCGTCAACCTGTTCACCGGCAATCTGTACGGCGGCCTGTCCGAAACCGCGCTGTATTATATCGGCGGCATCATCAAACACGCTAAAGCCTTGAACGCGATCACCAACGCTTCAACCAACAGTTACAAACGTCTGGTTCCAGGATTCGAAGCGCCGGTTATGTTGGCTTATTCCGCTCGCAACCGTTCGGCTTCGATCCGTATTCCGTACGTTAACAACCCTAAAGGTCGTCGTATCGAAGTACGTTTCCCGGACTCAACCGCTAACCCTTACTTGGCATTCTCCGCCATGTTGATGGCCGGTCTTGACGGTATCCAAAACAAAATTCACCCAGGTGAAGCGATGGATAAAGACTTGTACGACTTGCCGCCGGAAGAGGAAAAAGCCATTCCGCAAGTCTCGTTCTCTCTGGACGAAGCATTAGCCGCACTGGATGCCGACCGCGAGTTCCTGACCCGGGGCGGCGTTTTCACCGACGACGTCATCGACGGCTACATCGAGCTGAAAAAACAAGACGTTACCCGTCTGCGCATGAGCACTCACCCTGTTGAGCTGGACATGTACTACAGCTTGTAAGAGGTAGGACTGTTTCTGACAGTCCCGCACCTTTCCAGAACCCCGCAAGTTGCAAAGCTTCGCGGGGTTTTTTGTTTCGACAGACCCTTCAACTATTTGAACGTCTTATGCGGATCATTTCGATCAACCTTAACGGCATTCGCTCCGCCGACCGCAAAGGCTTTTATGATTGGCTATGCGCGCAAAATGCCGACTTTGTATGCTTGCAGGAGTTAAAGGCTCAAGCCGCCGACCTAACAGCAACCATGGCGAATCCGACCGGATATCACGGTTATTTTCATTACGCGGAGAAAAAAGGTTACAGCGGCGTTGGCATCTACAGCAAACTTCCCGCTGAAACGATCATCACCGGCCTTGGCTACGCCGATATTGACAGCGAAGGCCGTTATCTGGAAATCCGAGTCAAAAACCTGTCCGTGATTTCACTCTATTTGCCCTCGGGATCGAGCGGCGAACAACGCCAAGCGATCAAATTCAGCGTTATGGACCGCTTATACCCCCATTTGGCGCAGCTTCGGGCCAGCGGGCGACACGTTATCGTCTGTGGCGACTGGAATATCGCTCATCAGGCCATCGATTTGAAAAACTGGAGAGGCAATAAAAAGAACTCCGGCTTCCTTCCCGAAGAAAGGGCCTGGATCGGAAAGATTCTTGGCGAGCAGGGTTGGGTCGACGTCCACCGATACTTGGAACCCGACGCTACCGAGTCCTGCTATACATGGTGGAGCAATCGCGGCCAAGCTTGGACTAAAAACGTAGGTTGGCGCATCGATTACCAGATTGCCACTCCAACGCTGGCAAATACCGCCAGTAAGGTCTCGGTCTACAAACTCGAACGCTTCAGCGATCACGCACCCCTGATTGTCGATTACGCACTCACGCTTTGAAGCCGCGCGGACATCCGGCTGACACCTGCTTTGTTAGACCGGGCGGCCCACAATTAAAACGATCGCCAGAACGAACCACATTGGTGCATTGCTCAACCTATTACGCACTAAACAAGCTCGGCCGATACCAGGCGTTCGTCTCTAAAGGTAGCTAGTGGGACAACTGTTTGTTTAACTTTAGTAGGGAGATACCCGGACCGATAGTGGCTTACCGCATTTTCGCGTCGACCGCGGCCATTTAGTGTTATAACCCAAACCAACGCACCAAAATTGTGCTTTTTTGCTAATTCGGAATTTCCGTTCGCGCTTCGCCACGACGAAGCTCGGCAACATTAGCATTGCCTTTGAGCTTCAGCACCACTGTCACTAGACTCGTTGAATCTAGCGGGTCCTAATCAAGACCGGCGAAGACAGCAGTTGTTAAGGATTCACCCTAATTTCAAGCCATCGAAGATCCCGCGATTTGCAAAAAAACAGCGCTAAATTGCATATCGTCCCTGAGTTTTGGTTAGCAAATCACCGCAACAAATGGTTGGGTACAAGTTATTTAGGGATTTGACCTTGAACTTCTCAACTGCTCGAGCTTAGCGGTCTTTGCCTATCCGTTGCAAAGTCGATTTCGATCCCAGACACCCGAGAGCAAAAAACGCTGGTATTTGGTGCGCAAGCGACGCCGGTTTTTAAAGAAAACCGACCACATTAACGGACCGATAAACTCCTCAAACGCAATACTTGGAACCCATGCACCACTTGGCCACTCACCTGATCATTACCCTCACATTCTTGATCCGGATATGGCTCGTATATTGCTGTATAAACGTAGCCGACAGGAGAATCCAATAACACCGTGTACAAAAAAATCCTCGATCACCTGAACGAAGCCATCCTGATGTTCGACAGGGATTTACTGCTGACCTACATTAATCCGGCCGGCGAAATGCTGTTCGCCGACAGCGCCAAGCATTTGCTCGGCAATCCGGCCCAGAAGCTTTTTAAAATCGGACATCACGGCTTGTTTACCGATTTGATGCAGCGCCTACATCAGCACGAACCGTTGGTAGACAGAGAATTGATACTGGAGCGGATGAGCCAATCGATCACCGTCAATCTTAGCGCCACGCCGTTACTGGAAGACGGTCAGTTGAACGAAATCCTGATCGAGCTTCAGCAGGTCGATAGGCATTTGCGTATTACCAAAGAGGAGCAACTGCTGGCGCAGCAAAATACCAGCCGGATGTTGGTGCGCGGACTGGCGCACGAAATCAAGAACCCGCTGGGCGGACTTCGCGGCGCGGCTCAACTGCTGGATTTGGAATTGCACGACCCGGAACTGAAGGAATATACCCAGATCATCATTGCCGAATCGGACCGTTTGCAAGAGCTTATGGACAAGATGCTGGGACCCAATAAACCGGCCCATAAAAGTTTGTTGAACATCCACGAAATATTGGAGCGTGTTCGTCAACTGGTCGCCGTGGAAGCAGGTAATAACATCAGCCTGGAAACCGATTACGACCCCAGCATTCCCGAACTGTTCGCCGACAAAAACCAGTTGATCCAGGCCCTGCTGAACATCGTCCGTAACGCCATTCAAGCGATTCAGACCTCGGGCCGAATCACATTGAAAACCCGAATTCGCCGCCACATGACGATAGGCCGTAAACGTTACCGGCTGGCGGTGAAGATCGACGTCATTGATAACGGCCCGGGCATCAAACCCGAGTTAATGGGACAGATTTTTTACCCGATGATTACCGGACGGGCCGAAGGTACCGGCTTGGGCCTGTCCATCGCTCAATCGTTGATTAACCAACACAGCGGCTTAATCGAATGCGAAAGCGAGCCGGGCAATACCGTATTCTCTATTTATTTACCGTTAGCCGATAATCTTGGCAAAAAAGCATCGAATCGATAATTGATGCCATCATCTTAATATTGAGTTTTGGAGAAATCTCATGCCACTGCCAGATAAGGTCTGGATTGTCGATGACGACAAATCGATACGCTGGGTGTTGGAAAAAGCCCTGCAAAAGGCCAGCATCGTCACGCGCTGCTTCGCCAACGCCGCCGATTTGTTGAAAGAACTATCCAAGGAATTGCCGCATGTTTTGATTACCGATATCCGCATGCCGGGCATGGACGGCTTCGAACTGTTGCGCAAGGTACAGCACGACCATCCTAATCTGCCGGTCATCATCATGACGGCGCATTCTGATTTGGAAAGCGCGGTATCGGCCTTTCACGGCGGTGCATTCGAGTATTTACCCAAGCCGTTCGATGTCAACGAAGTGGTCGAGACGGTACAACGCGCTTGCATTCACAGCAAGCAGTTGCAAAACGACGTCGCTCAAGAGCCTCCAGTCAACGAAGAGACCCCTGAGATCATCGGTGAAGCGCCTGCGATGCAGGAAGTGTTCCGAGCCATAGGCAGACTCGCGCGCTCGCACATCACCGTCTTGATCAACGGCGAATCCGGCACGGGCAAGGAACTGGTCGCTCGGGCTTTACACCGGCACAGTCCACGCGCCGAGCAGCCTTTCATCGCGCTGAATATGGCGGCGATTCCGAAAGACCTGATGGAATCGGAACTCTTCGGCCACGAAAAAGGCGCGTTTACCGGAGCCCAGGCCCGGCGCATCGGCCGTTTCGAGCAAGCCAATCACGGCACGTTGTTTCTCGATGAAATCGGCGACATGCCCGCCGACATGCAAACCCGTTTGCTGCGGGTATTGGCGGACAACGAGTTTTATCCGGTCGGCGCGCATTCGCCGGTTAAGGTCAACGTCCGCATCATTGCCGCCACCCACCAGAATTTGGAGTTATTGGTTGCCCAGGGCCGGTTCCGCGAAGACTTATTCCACCGGCTGAACGTTATCCGCATCCACATACCGCCACTGCGAGAACGTCGGCAGGATATCGGTTTGTTAATGCGGCATTTTTTGTATCAAAGCGCCAAGGAACTGGGCACCGAGGTCAAGTCCTTGAAGCCCGAAGCAGAGGCCTTCCTGAGTAATTTGAAGTGGCCCGGCAACGTCCGTCAACTGGAAAACACCTGCCGCTGGTTGACGGTCATGGCATCGGGCCGCGAAATTCATATCGAAGATTTGCCGCCAGAACTGATGCAAACCGCTACCGAGACCGCCGGCGAAGTCGAGCGAGGTGACTGGGAAAGCCAGTTTCGTTCCTGGGTGAAGCAACAACTCAACGCCGGCAAGGTCGACATCGCCAAGCAAGCCATTCCTTCGGTGGAAACCCTGCTGATCGAATCGGCGCTGACTCACACCCACGGCCGCAAACACGAAGCGGCTCAATTGCTAGGATACGGCCGCAATACGCTGACCCGAAAAATCAAGGAATTGGACATCAAGGAATAATTCGCTTCCCGCGTCCGGGCGCCCCATTTACAGGGTCGCCCACCCTTCCCTACCAGGAATTTTTATCCGTTTAAATGTCGTCGGTGTATACTCCGCCCGATCGATCAACCTCTAGCCACTTATAAAAAAGGTTCACAGCACATGGCGGACAAAACGGCAAGTAAATACCTGATAAACCTAGAAAAACAATTCGCGGCAGCCGATCCGGTCCTGCAAAAAACCGCAAGATTGTTCCAGGAATTGGACCAAATCGAATTCGACATGGGGCTGATCGACTCCGAGGAAAGCACCGCCCGCAAAACCACTTGGTGGCCGGTTATCAGTACGCTGGGCGGTTACTCACCAGCCAAATCCGACTTCCTGGCCCGATACCTCAACTCGCCGCTGCACACCGTTCGCCACAAATTCACAGTCTTGCAATACACGCCGCAAGCCGCCGGCGCCACGCTGCCCGGTACCGCGCTGGACGCCGATCACCGCCTGCCCTTTTACAGAATCGGCCAAGCCATGGAACAAGTCTTGCCCGGCGAGGGCGGCAAACTCAATGGCCATCTGGAGCTGGTGACGGTCAACAGCCCTAAATTGAAAGGCAAGCTGGTTATCGACACGCCGGTGCTGAGCAATACCACCGAAAATGCCGTCACCGCGATGCTGCGCAAATACGTACTGGATATTTCCGATCTGGTACTGGTGTTCACCGATTTGTTCGAAGCCGATGCCGAACTGAACAAGGCCGCTCTGACCGAAATCGTTGCCCAGCAAGACTCCAATAAATTCGTATTCGTGATCGATCACTCCGAAATCGGCCTGGACCCCGCCAAAAGCCAGGATATCGCCAATGCTTGGCAACGCCGCTTGGCCGAACTGGGCATACACACCGGCCAGTTCGTGGTGTTGAGCCAAAACAGCGACGGCGCCGCGCTCGACCAGCGTATCGCCAACTTGGCAAGCGACCGTTCCTACCGGGTATTGGCCACCCTGCAGGATAGCATCCGAGCCATCGACGATGTGATTCTGCCGGAAGTCGAAGCCTCGCTGACCACTTGGAAAGAACGCTGCAACGCGACGACGCTGATCGTGCTCGGCTTCATCATCATGCTGGCGCTGTTCGCCGAAATCGCCGTCGGCATTCTGGAACTGATCTTCGACCCCATTATCGGCCCGGCTATCGCCATCGCGCTGATCGCGCTGCTGACTCCGATGCATCTGATCGTCAGCCGAGTACACGCCAAGTTCATCGTTAAACAACTGCACAAACGCCAAAAACAATTGAATTTGACCGAAGATCTGGCGGCACTATTCGAAAAAAGCCAAAGCTTCTGGCGCATGCTGTTACCGATCACCGATCCGGTCGGCAAAAACAAAAAAAACCGCAAGAAGCTGGCCGGTTTGATCGAGCAAAGCAAGGATCTGGTACAGGCGCTGAACGACCAATTTAGCCATACCCAGCAGGAGTATCGGCACGACTTGGACGCCTACGCCTTCGAGGAACGCTAAACCCGCCACGGTCCCGCCGCCATGGAACTGATCAGATACTATCTCCCGCTGTGCTGGCTCAATGTTTCCGCGCTGGAACTGCCCAGTTCGACACGCTTTTTCAAGTACAACATTTATTTCTATTTCGGCATGGTGTTTTTCATCAAATTCAACATGTCGGACGACTTGGAAACTGTCTTCGAAGTCCTGATCGAAACCGGGCTGACCTTGGGATTTATCGCGTTAGTCCTGGGTTTGAACGGTACTTTTCGCACTTACGTTCAGGTAGCCAGCGCCATCTTGTTCTGCGAAAACCTGGTAGGCATTTTTCTGGTACCCATCGTATTTTGGGTCACTGTCGCCGAGGACGCGCTGAGCTATTCGGCGTTGGCGGTATTTTTCCTCTGGGATATGCTGATGATCGCCCAAATCTTTAAGGACGTGTTGCTGATCAACCGGCCGGCGTCGCTAGTGATGTCACTGTTCTATTTTCTGTCCAGTTACGGCGGCGCTTACGGGATTTACAGTCTTATAGCCGGCTGACTCAAGGCTTCACGCCGTAATAATTGGAAAGCACATCGTAAGCCCCCTGGGCGGCGGCTACCGCCGTCGCTTTCAACGGCTGACAAGGACTGTTCCACTGTTTGATCTTGCCATCGAAATAAAACGCCCACTCGCCCTGCCAGCATTCGCCTTTTTCGACGATGCGCCCCGCCATGACCGATGTCACTTCATAACGAGCCGAAACCGCCAACAAACCGCGCGAGTCGGCGCTCAACACTTGGCTGACCGTGATTCTTTGTTGTTCCTCCAGGTCCAGCATCGGAAAAATCATCGGAATGCCTTTGACCTTCGCCGCGAACGCCAGCGCACTCTCCAGCTCCGGCATGGTATCCGCATTGTAAAACTGACGATTGCCGCCCTGATCGACGACTAGCCACACCAACGTTTCCGGGCGGATCTCGCTCCAGATGCCGACATGGCTATCGCGCATCACTTGCATCACCTGATCCTCATCGAACTCGATCCGCGCCAAACGGGCCTCGGTATCGGGCGATTCGTCCGCGGAAATCAGCGAAAATTGGAATTGCTTGACATAGTTTTGCGCCCCAGTCAGCGCCTGTTGCACCGCCGGAATATTGGAAATGTCTTCGGACACCAGCACTCGGCTCAACACGGCGTACAAGCCTTGCTTGATCACCTGTGTCCTATCCTCGGCGGATTGGCCCCTCGCCACCAACTCGATCTCGTACAAGCCCTTAACCTCGACCGCATCGGCACACGGCGCCGCCAATAAACTCGCTAAAACCATGGCCACCGCGGCCCGTCCGGCCTTCTTAAATGCTTCGCTCACTAGCCCACCCTGACAATGTCACATTTCGAATATAGTACAATATCGGTCGATTCCATCTTAACTTTAAAGAGGCCAACCTTGAGCGAACAACCCACTGACCGCCTGGATTACAAAAGCGCCGGCGTCGATATCGAAGCCGGAAACGCCTTGGTCGATCGCATCAAACCCATCGCCGCCAAAACCCGCAACGCCGGCGTGATGGCGGGACTGGGCGGCTTCGGTTCGCTGTTCGAACTGCCGCTGGACCGCTATCAACAGCCGGTGCTGGTTTCCGGCACCGACGGCGTCGGCACCAAATTGAAATTGGCGCTGGACACCGGCATTCACGACACGGTCGGCATCGATCTGGTCGCGATGTGCGTCAACGATATTATCGTGCAAGGCGCCGAACCGCTGTTTTTCCTGGATTATTTCGCGACCGGCAAACTCGACGTCGATACCGCCGCCAGTGTGATCGAAGGCATAGGCCTGGGTTGCGAACAGGCTGGCGCGGCGCTGGTCGGCGGCGAAACCGCCGAAATGCCCGGCATGTACGCTGACGGCGATTACGATTTAGCCGGCTTCTGCGTCGGCATCGTCGAAAAGTCCCGCATCATCGACGGTAGCCAAGTCCAAGCCGGCGACAAATTGATCGCGCTGGCCTCGTCCGGCCCACATTCCAACGGCTATTCGCTGATCCGCAAAATCGTCGCGCGTAGCGGCTTGACCTGGACCGACACCGTCAACGGCAAACCGCTGGGCGAAACGCTGCTGACGCCGACCCGCATCTACGTCAAACCCTTGCTCGAATTACTGAAGTCCGTCCCTGTACATGCGATGGCGCATATTACCGGCGGCGGCATTACCGAAAACCTGCCTAGAGTTTTGCCGAACGGTCTGAATGCCTCAATCGACCTGGCTAGCTGGCATTTCCCGGCGATTTTTCAATGGTTACAACAACAGGGTAATGTGGCGCGAGACGATATGCTGGTCACCTTCAACTGCGGCGTCGGCATGATCGTTTGCGTGGCGGCGGCCGACGAAGCCGCAACCTTGGAAATTCTCGGCCGGCAAGGCGAAACCGCGTTTACGATCGGTGAAATCGTCGCCGGCGACGGCAAGCCCAGCGTCGTTTACCGTTAACCTCGCCATCGGCCGGCGCGCTTATCACCGGCCGATTTAAATGCTAACCCCGATCCGTTTCGCGCCCCAATCGCCGGGCGCCGCTTCGAACAAACCGGCGCAAGCAGTGCCGCAGAATCGGCAGCCTCCGGCTGCATTCAGATTCCAATCCGACAACACATACCAGTCCCGGCCTATCAGCATTTCGCCGCACTGGTGGCAGTACGTGCTTTCGGCGGCCTTATCGTGCACGTTGCCGACATAGGCGTAACGAACGCCATTTTTGGTCGCGATCTGCCTGGCCCGTAACAAGGTAGATAACGGCGTACGCGGCTTGTCGGTCATTTTCCAATCGGGATGGAAGGCGGTGAAATGCATCGGCACCTCCGGCCCCAAATGTTCGACCACCCATTGGGTCATCGCCTCCAATTCGGCTTCGCTATCGTTTTCGTCGGGAATCAGCAAGGTCGTCAATTCCAGCCAAACCTGGGTTTCGTGCTGCAAATACAATAAGGTATCCAAGACTGCTTGCAAATGACCGCCGGTGACTTTGCGGTAGAACCTTTCGCTGAAGGCTTTCAGGTCAACATTAGCGGCATCCATGTATCGGTAAAACTCAACGCGCGGCTCCGGGCATACATAGCCCGCCGTTACCGCGACCGATTTCAGACCGAGGTCGCGGCAAGCTTGCGCGGTATCGATCGCGTACTCGTGGAAAATCACCGGGTCGTTATAGGTGTAAGCCACGCTCCGGCAGCCATGGGCCAAAGCAGCGTTGGCTATAGCCTCCGGCGCGGCGCGGCGCGTCAAGGTATCCATCTCACGGGATTTACTGATGTCCCAATTCTGACAAAACTTGCAAGCCAGATTGCAACCGGCGGTACCGAACGACAGTACCGGCGAGCCCGGCAAAAAGTGATTCAGCGGTTTTTTTTCGATGGGATCAACCGCGAAGCCGCTGGAGCGGCCGTAGCTGGTCATCACGATGCGGCTATCCAGATTTTGCCGCACAAAGCACAAGCCACGCTGGCTTTCATGCAATTTGCAAAAACGCGGGCATAGATCGCACTGGACGCGACCGTCGTCGAGCGCGTGCCAATAGCGGGTGGCGACGGTATCGCCGCCGAGGAATGTCGTCATCGCCGTTCTCCTTGAACCCCAATCGAAAACCACTGTCTCCCGTCGGCTATACTCAATAATGCAAGCCCCGGCAAGCGATCCACTCCGCTTTGACCGTTTGCCCCGTCTGATCGTACCAATAACTAGTGATAAGGATCAGCCATGAACAGAAAACCCGCGGTGGCCGGCCGCTTTTACCCGGCCGATCCCTTACAATTGCATAATGCGGTCGACAGCTATCTGCGCGCGGCCGATTCCAGCGGCAACGTACCCAAGGCCATAATCGTCCCCCACGCCGGTTACATCTATTCCGCTCCGGTCGCCGCCACCGCTTACGCGCGCTTGGCAACCGCCGCCGAGCGGGTCCGCAGGGTCGTGTTGATCGGCCCGTCGCACCAAGTCGCTTTTCGCGGTTTGGCGGTCAGTCGCGCTCACGCCTATAGTACACCGCTGGGCGATGTCGAAGTCGATCGCGATGCGATAGCCAAATTACTGCAATTGCCGTTCGTGGAGTACGTCGAACAGGCCCATACCCTCGAACACAGCCTAGAAGTGCATCTACCCTTTTTGCAAGAAGTATTTCGCGACTTCAAGCTGATTCCGATCGTCGCCGGCGAAGCGGAACCCTCCCAGGTCGCCAGCCTGCTTGAATTACTCTGGGGTGGCGACGAAACCTTGTTGGTGATCAGTTCCGACTTGAGCCATTACCACGATTACGCGACCGCTCAACGCCTAGACCGCGACACCAGCCGCCTGATCGAAGCGCTACGCTACGAGGAAATCGTCGGCGACGCCGCTTGCGGCCGGGTCGGCGTCAACGGCTTGTTAAAACTCCTGCGCGACACGGGACGGTCGATCAAGACCATCGATTTGCGTAACTCCGGCGATACCGCCGGCGACAAAGCCAGAGTCGTGGGTTACGGTGCCTATGTCGTTGAATGACGTCGAACGCGGCTGCTTGCTGACCCTGGCGAGGGCATCCATTGCCCACGGCCTCGCGCATGGCCGGCCGTTGCCGGTCAATCTGGCGGATTATCCCGCCAAATTGACCGGGCCGGCGGCGACTTTCGTGACACTGGAACTGGCCGGTCAACTGCGCGGTTGCATTGGCCGGCTGGAAGCCGCGCGGCCGTTGGCCGAGGATGTCGCCGAGAACGCCTATGCCGCCGCTTTCCGCGATTCGCGTTTTCCACCGGTCACCGCAGCGGAATCGGCGCGACTTAGCCTGCATATTTCGGTATTGAGTCCATCCGAACCGCTCTATTTCGCATCCGAAACGGACCTGCTCGGCCAACTTCGGCCCGGCATCGACGGTCTGATTCTGAGCGAAGGCGGCAGGCGCGGTACTTTTCTACCCTCGGTTTGGGAGGATCTGCCGGACCCAGCCGAATTTTTGCGACATCTAAAACGCAAAGCAGGCCTGCCGGCCGATTACTGGTCGAGCACAGTGAAAATCCAGCGCTATTCCACCGAAATGTTCGGCTGAAACGCCCCGGCCGACGCCCCGATAAACCCAGAGAAATCGGCACCTCCAGCCGAAAGCCTTGTTTGGCGCCGGCCTGAGCCATTATAATGGGTGCATTTTCGCCACGATGCGCGGCCGGCTGATTCAGATCGACAAGCCGAGTCGAACGCTGGGTCGGTCGGCGGCCACATTCTCTTGGTTTTCGGTACCCTCAATGAAAAACAATTCCTATAAACCCTGCGACTTGGTGATCTACGGCGCGCTGGGCGATTTGTCGAAACGCAAATTGCTGATCTCGTTATACCGTCTAGAGAAATCCAATCTATTGGAACCCGACACCCGCATCATCGGCGTCGACAGACTGGAAGAAACCAGCGCCGGCTTCGTCGAAATTGCCCACAAAAGCCTGGTCGCTTTTTTGCATAACACGATCAACGAAGAAATCTGGCAGCGTTTTTCACAACGCCTGTCGTATCTGAAAATCGACCTGACCCAACCCGACCAATACCGCCAATTGAACAATGCGGTCGACGCCGAAAAGCGGGTGATGGTCAATTATTTCGCGGTCGCGCCGTTTCTGTTCAAGAACATCTGCCAGGGCCTGCATAGTTGCGGCGTGCTGACGCCCGAATCCCGGATGGTGATGGAAAAACCGATAGGCCACGATTTGAAATCTTCCAAGGAAATCAATGACGTAGTCGCCGATGTCTTCCACGAGGATCAGGTCTATCGCATCGACCATTACCTGGGCAAGGAAACCGTGCTCAATCTGCTGGCGTTGCGTTTCGCCAATTCGATCTTCACGACCAACTGGAATCACAACACGATAGACCACATTCAAATCACGGTCGGCGAAGACATCGGTATCGAAGGCCGCTGGGAATACTTCGACAAGACCGGTCAGCTCCGCGACATGCTGCAGAACCATTTACTGCAAATCCTGACCTTCGTGGCGATGGAGCCGCCGGCCGACTTGTCGGCGGAAAGCATACATATGGAAAAGATCAAGGTATTGAAATCGTTGCGGCCGATCACGGTCCGCAATGTCGAGGAAAAAACCGTGCGCGGCCAATACACTGCCGGCTTCATCAAAGGCTCGGCGGTACCGGGTTATCTCGAAGAAGAAGGTGCCAACAAGGAAAGTACCACCGAAAGCTTCGTGGCAATTCGGGTCGACATCGATAACTGGCGTTGGGCCGGCGTGCCGTTTTACATGCGGACCGGCAAGCGCATGCCCAACAAACGCACCGAAATCGTAGTCAATTTCAAGCAGTTGCCGCACAACATCTTCAAGGACAGCTTCCGCGAACTGCCGGCCAACAAGCTGGTCATCCACTTGCAGCCCAACGAAGGCGTGGACGTGGTGATGCTGAACAAAGTGCCCGGTATCGACGGCAACATCAAATTACAGCAAACCAAGCTGGACTTAAGCTTTTCGGAAACCTTCAAGAAGAACAGCATCTTCGGCGGTTACGAAAAGCTGATTCTGGAAGCCCTGCGCGGCAATCCGACGCTGTTTTTAAGCCGCGAGGAAATCGAACAGGCCTGGACCTGGGTCGACTCGATCCAGGACGCCTGGGCCCATAGCCATAGCGCGCCGAAATCCTATCCGGCCGGCAGTTGGGGGCCGATCGCTTCGGTCGCGCTGCTGGCCCGCGACGGCCGCGCCTGGGAAGAATAATTACACGCACCGCACCCATCGAGAGTTTTAAGATCATGGTTAGAGAATTCTTTTTTGAAAACCGCACCCACCTGCTGACCGCGCTGTCGGCCGAATGTCAGGACGTTCTGGCCGAGGGTATTAGCAAACACGGTCTGGCCACGTTGTTGGTTTCCGGCGGCACGACACCGGCGCCGCTTTACGAAGCCTTGTCCAAAGCCGACATGAACTGGAAAAAAATCCGGATCGGCCTCGTCGACGAGCGCTGGGTCGACGACCAACACGCCGCCAGCAATGAAGCGCTGATTCGCCGCAGCCTGTTAATCAATAACGCCAAAAACGTCGAGTTCGTCGGTATGAAAAACGCGGCCGCGACCGCCGCCGCCGGCCAAGCCGAAACCGAAACCCGTTATCGCGGCCTGCCCAATCCGTTCACGCTGGCGATCGTCGGCATGGGCGCGGACGGCCACACCGCGTCGCTGTTTCCCCATGCCGAAGGCCTGGCCGATGCGCTACGCGAGGATAACGACCAACTGACGGCGGCGATCACGGCGACAGCCAGCGACATTACCGGTCCCAACACCGAACGCATGACGCTGACCCGCAATGCCTTACTGAACACCGACCGCATCATTATCCTGTTTACCGGCGAGGACAAATTGGCGATCTTCGGCAAGGCTCAACAGAACGGCCCGGTCGAAGACATGCCGATCCGAGCGTTGTTACACCAAGATAAGGTGCCAGTGGAGTTGTATTGGGCGCCGTAACCTGAAAAACTGCAATCCGAGAAACCAGCCAAGGGGCGACCGGTGTATAGTAAAAATCTGAAAAACGATGCGTTTTTGATTTTGAAGGCCGTCATGACCAAGCCGATTACTTTTTCGCCCGCGTCGCCGACGACGGATTGTCGGGAAAAACCGCCCGCTACGATGTCATTATTTCGCGCGCGGTATTGGAACACGTCGATCAGCTGGACGCGACGCTTCTGAATATTCGGCAAGCGCTACGCGCCGACGGGGGTTCGCTACGCAAAGTCGACTTAAAAAGCCATGGGCTGGAGCCCTATCCGCCGTTTGATTTTTTAAGTTGGCCGACTGGGCTGTATCGGATGACGTATTCCCGTAAAGGCTTGCCGAATCGCCGGCGAGTGGATAAGTGCCGGCGAGCCGCCGGTTTGGCTACCAAAAAACTGCGCCTGGTAGAGGTTCTGGATTTGGAAGCGGTCAACGCGATCAGACCCCACCCTGCCTCCGAATTTCGCGATTTAGAACCGAGCTTGCTCGGCTGGCAACGTTTTTGGATAGAACCGACCAACAGCGCTTGAACCGGAGGCCGTGGCCACCCGTCGTGCTGACTTCTGTTTAGACCCAGCCATTTCCGCTGCTCGCTCGGTACCAATTCCAAAGCGAAAGCAGTCGGGCCTCATATGTGGCTGACCTTGAGATTCCGTTAAACGTTTATTTTCCGACCAGGACACCACGATGCATCCCACACTCGAAAAAGTCACGCAAACCATCATCGAACGCAGTCGCGACAGCCGCGGCGCCTATTTGTCCCGTCTGGAAGCCGCCGTCGACCAAGGCCCACACCGCGCCAAACTGGCGTGCGGCAATCTGGCTCACGGCTTCGCGGCCTGCGCCGGCGGCGAAAAGGAAGACTTGGCCGGTTCGCAAAAACCCAATGTCGGCATCATTTCGGCGTACAACGACATGCTGTCCGCCCACGAACCCTATAAGGACTTTCCGGCATTGATCAAACAAGCCGTGCGCGATGCCGGCGGCGTCGCCCAATTCGCCGGCGGCGTGCCGGCGATGTGCGACGGCGTCACCCAAGGCCAACCCGGCATGGAGTTGTCGCTGTTCAGCCGGGACGTGATTGCAATGAGCACCGCGATCGGCCTTAGCCACAACATGTTCGACGCCGCGTTGTACCTGGGCGTCTGCGACAAGATCGTCCCCGGCCTGTTGATCGGCGCCCTGAGTTTCGGCCATCTGCCGGCGGTATTCGTCCCGGCCGGTCCGATGCCCAGCGGCCTGCCCAACAAGGAAAAGGTCCGTATTCGCCAACTCTATGCCGAAGGCAAGGTCGGCCGCAAGGAGCTACTGGAATCCGAGTCGCAGTCCTACCACAGCCCCGGCACCTGCACCTTTTACGGCACCGCCAACAGCAATCAGATGATGGTCGAGATCATGGGCCTGCACTTGCCCGGCAGCTCCTTCATCAATCCTTACACGCCGCTACGCGACGAGTTGACCAAGGCCGCCGCCAAGCAAGTCTTGAAATTCACCGCGGCCGGCAACGACTTCAGACCGATAGGCCGCGCCATCGATGAAAAGGCCATCGTCAACGCGCTGATCGGCCTGTTGGCCACCGGCGGATCGACCAATCACACGATACATTTGATCGCGATCGCCCGCGCCGCCGGTGTGATTATCAACTGGGACGACTTCGACAAGCTGTCGAAAATCATCCCACTGCTAGCCAAGATCTATCCCAACGGCTCGGCCGACGTCAACCACTTCCAAGCGGCCGGCGGCATGGGCGTTTTGATCGCCGAACTGCTGCGCAACGGCCTGCTGCACGGCGACATCCTGACGATAGGCGACGAACGCGGCATGGCGCAATACAGCCGGGAACCGAAGCTGACCGAGGCCGGACTGCGCTGGGAAGCAGGGCCGGCGAGCTCGCAGGACGATGCGGTCATTTCCACGGTCGGCCAGCCCTTCCAACCGACCGGCGGCCTGAACGTGATGCACGGCAACCTCGGCCGCGGCGTCTCGAAGATCTCGGCTGTCGCCGAGCAACATCAAGTCGTGACCGCCCCTGCCGTGGTCTTCGACGATCAAGATGACGTGGTCGCGGCCTTCAAACGCGGCGAGTTGGAGAAAGACTGCATCGTGGTGTTACGCTTCCAAGGACCGAAAGCCAACGGCATGCCTGAATTGCACAAACTGACGCCGCCGCTGGGCGTATTGCAGGACAAAGGCTTCAAAGTGGCCCTGATCACGGACGGCCGCATGTCCGGTGCCTCCGGAAAAGTGCCATCGGCGATTCACATGTGCCCGGAATGCCTGGACGGCGGTCCGCTGGCCAAGGTCCGCGACGGCGACGTCATCGTTTTGAACACGCAGACCGGCGAAGTCAACGTCCAGGTCGATCCGGCGGAATTCGAGGCCAGGGTCGCCGCCGCCAATTCGGCGAAGGGCCACCACTTCGGCATGGGCCGGGAATTGTTCGGCGGCTTCCGCGCCCACGCCTCGTCCGCCGAAACCGGCGCGACCAACTTGTTTTACGTCGATTAACACAATAACAACAAACCAACCTACAGGATTAAAACCATGACCGTAAGCATCCAAGAAGTCATGACCACCTCGCCGGTAATGCCGGTCATGGTCATCAACCATCTCGAAAGCGCCGTTCCGCTGGCAAAAGCGCTGGTCGACGGCGGACTGAAAGTACTGGAAATCACGTTGCGCACCCCGGTGGCGCTGGATGCGATTCGCCGCATCAAGGCCGAAGTCCCCGGCGCGATCGTCGGCGCCGGCACCATCATCAATGTGCAAACCCTGCATGCCGCGATCGAAGCCGGCGCCGAATTCATCGTCAGCCCCGGCGTCACCGAAACCTTGTTGGACGCCGCGTTGGAAACCAGCGTGCCGCTGTTGCCCGGCGTCATCACGCCCAGCGAAGTGATGCGCTTGTTGGACCGAGGCATTACCGCGATGAAATTCTTTCCGGCCGAAGCCGCCGGCGGCATTCCGATGTTGAAATCGATCGGCGGTCCGCTGCCGCAAGTAACCTTCTGCCCAACCGGTGGGGTCAATCCGAAAAACGCCCCGGAATATTTGGCCTTGAGCAATGTCGCCTGCGTCGGCGGCTCATGGATGGCGCCGGCCGATCTGGTCGATGCCGGCGACTGGGCGGAAATCACCCGCCGTGCCGCCGTTGCCGCCCAATTGAAAAACTAAGACATTTTCTCCGCCAGGGACGGCGGAAAACAGCGCTTGGCAGCGCCAACGGTATTTTCCCAAAAATGTCCATCGTGTTGAAAACCGCCCTGCTTTGTCTACTCGCCGTTTGGCCGTCGCTCGGCCGCGCCGACGATCCCAGCTTGGCGGCTTTATTCGCGGAACGTCAGCTAAGCGGTACGCTGATCATAGTCACCGCGGACGGCAGCCAACGCTTCGTCCACAACGACGCCCGCGCCGGCCAACGCTATGCAAGCGCATCGACGTTCAAGATTCTCAATACCCTGATCGCCCTGGAACAAGGCGCCATCGACAGCGATGAGGTGCTGAAATGGGACGGCGTCGCGCGGTCGTTGCCGGACTGGAACCGCGACCACACCCTGGCCAGCGCGTTCAAGACCTCCTGCGTCTGGTGCTATCAGGTTTTAGCGCGTCGGATCGGCGGACAGGCCTACCGCAGCTATCTCGACGACATCGATTACGGCCGTTTGGCGTCGGATTTTAATCCCACCGAATTCTGGTTGAACGGCGATCTGCAAATCAGCGCGGCGGAACAAATCGAATTCCTGAAGAAATTGCAAAACCGCGCACTACCGTTCGCCGACGAGCACTTTGAAACCTTGCGGAACATCATGCTGGTGGAACGCACGCCGACCTACGCATTGCGCGCCAAAACCGGCTGGGCGGCGCGCGGCCAGCCGCAGATCGGTTGGTATGTCGGCAGCCTCGAAACCGCTGCGGCGACTTGGTTGTTTGCGTTGAATATCGACCTACGCTCCGAACAAGACCTGCCGTTGCGAGCCCAACTGCTCCGCGCCGCGTTGCGAGCCAAGGGTATCGCCGATTTGCCGCCATGACGATGCAAGCCTTGCTGCTGGACCGGGAGTTGAGTTACCGGACCGACCAACCTATCCCAAAACCGGAAGCCGGCGAAGCATTGATTGAAATGCGTCTGGCCGGCATCTGCGCAACCGACCTGGAATTAGCCCACGGTTACGCCGGTTTTACCGGCATTCTAGGCCACGAATTCGTCGGACAAGTGGTCGAGGTCGCCGATGCGAACGACCGCCATTGGCTGGGCAGTCGGGTGGTGGGATCGATCAACATCGGCTGCCGCCAATGTCCGACCTGTCTGACGACGGGACCTGCGCATTGTCCAACCCGGCGGGTGCTGGGCATCCGCGCTAAAGACGGCGCCTTCGCGGACTTCTTCACGTTGCCGGTCGCGAATTTATTGCGACTGCCGGACCACGTCGCCGACGAGACCGCCGTGTTCGCCGAACCGTTGGCCGCAGCCTTGCGGGTCGTCGAACAATTGCAAGACCTGCCGCGCGGCGAGATCGGCGTGCTCGGACCAGGCCGGCTCGGCCTGCTGATCGGCCGAGTATTGGCACTGGCCGGCCATCGCGTCACGATGCTCGGCCGTAGCGAAACCTCGCTAACGCAGCCCAGGCGCTGGGGCTTGCAGGCCGGATTGGCCGCCGATTTTCCAGAGAGCGGTTTTTCCTGCATCGTCGATGCCAGCGGTACCGCCAGCGGCTTCACGGCAGCGTTGCGCCTATTGCGCGCGCAAGGCTGTTTAGTCCTTAAATCCACCTTCGTCGCCGATCACCCCATCGATCTCAGCCCGCTGGTCGTCAAGGAAATCCGTTTGCTGGGATCGCGATGCGGCCGTTTCGAGCCCGCCCTGGACAGACTAAGCGCCGGCGACATCGCCGTCGAGACGTTGATAGACGGCGTTTTTCCGCTCAGTGCCGGCCCGGCGGCGTTCGCCACGGCGGCTCGACCGGGGGTACGGAAGATTCTCCTGAAACGTTAATCGGTCGACGGTAAACGCCGGCAACTCCGCTAGACTTACCGACTTTTTCAGGACAACCTCGAGGTTGAACGATGACCGGGACTTTATTTTCGCCGCTGGCCTTGGGCGAGTTGCCGTTGCCCAACCGTATCGTGATGGCACCGCTGACGCGCTGCCGGGCCGACGCGGATAACGCGCCGCATCAACTGCACGCGCTGTATTACGCCCAACGCGCCAGTGCCGGACTCATCGTCAGCGAAGCCAGTCAAATCGTTCCCGAAGGTCAGGGTTATCCGGCCACGCCGGGTATTCATAGTTCGGAACAAATTCGAGGTTGGCGGCAAGTGACCGCCTGCGTCCACGCCGCCGGCGGCCGGATGTTTCTACAGCTTTGGCACGTCGGCCGGGTCTCCCATCCCTGTTATCAACCGGACGGTAAACTGCCGGTCGCGCCGTCGGCCCTCGCACCGTCCGGCATGGTCGGCACGCCAAGCGGCCCGCAACCGTTTGTTATTCCGCGCGCGCTGGAAATCGGCGAGTTGCCCGCTATCGCCGCCGCTTACGCTCAAGCCACCCGCAATGCGATGCAGGCCGGTTTCGATGGGGTTGAAATTCACGCCGCCAACGGTTATTTGCTCGATCAATTTCTGCGCGACGCTAGCAACCAGCGCCAGGACGGCTACGGCGGCAGCGTCGATAATCGGATGCGTCTTTTGAACGAAGTCGTCGATGCCGTAACCGCCGTGGTCGGTAAAGACAAAGTCGGCGTGCGCATTTCCCCGGAAAACAGTTTTAACGACATGCGCGACAGCGATCCGCAATTTTTGTTCGACGCCGTTGCCGCCGAGCTGGCCGGCAGAATTGGCTATCTGCATGTCGTCGAAGGCGAAGACCGACTCAATCGCTCGTCGAACTTCGACTACTCGGCGCTGAGGCGTCTGTTTGGCGGCGTGTACGTTGCCGCTTGCCACTACACCGCCACCCGAGCGGCCAGCGCGGTCGCGGACGGCCGCGCCGATCTGGTCGCCTTCGGCCGCGCCTACATCGCCAACCCCGATCTGGTGACCCGCCTACAACTAGGTCTGGCGCTGAACGCGCCGGATTCCGAGCATTTTTACGGCGGCGATTGGCGCGGTTACACCGACTATCCGCTCGCCAGCCGATGATTGCGCGCTAGTCGCGTTGCCGCATCGCCGCCGACGGCAAGGCTCGGCTGACCGCGTCGTACAATACGTCGGCGACGATGGGCTTTTGCAAAAGCGGGAATCCCGCAACACGTACCGGCGCCAAGGCCTCGAGCCCAGTCTCGCCGGTCACCACCAAAACCGGAAACTCGCCGTGACGGCCGCGTAAACGCCGAGCCAGCGCCAAGCCTTGCTCGCCTTCGGCCAAGCGTAAATCCACAATCAATAAATCCGGCCGGCCAACATCGGAAAACAACGCGTCGGCCACGCGCGCCGATGCCGCCGTTTCGACTCGGCAACCCCAGCCTTGCAGCAAAATGCGCATCGCTTCCAAAATGTCCGCCTCGTCGTCCACCACGTAAATCCGTTTGCCGCTTACTCCCGATACATCGGCGTCCGCGTTGACCGGCCTTGGTTCATTGCCGGTCGCCAAGGTCCGAAAGCGCAGGGTGACCCGGGTGCCGACACCCGACTCGGAAGCCAGGGCAATGTCGGCACCGATCAATTCGCACAAACGCTGGACGATCGTCAAACCCAAGCCGACACCGTGTTGCTGATCGCGGCCTGGATTGTCCAATTGGTAAAATTCCTCGAAAACCCGGGTCAATTCGCCGGGCGGAATGCCGCGCCCGGTATCGGCGATCTCCAACACCGCCCACTCGTCTCGCCGCGCGGTCGACACCACCACTTCGCCCCGCTCGGTGTATTTGATGGCGTTATCGAGCAAATTGCGGACGATGCGGGCAATCGCCACCGGATCGTCGAACAGCCTGACCTGCCCCAAACACCGCACCAAGCGCAACGACTTATCGCCGGCTAAGGCGTCGAATTCGGAGCAGACCTCGGCCGCCAATCGATCCAGCGAAATTCGTCGCAGTTCCGGCACGTATTGATCCGCCGACAAGCGCGACAAATCCAGCAAGCCGTGCAGCAACCCGCCCAAATTGCGTACCAGACGATCGATATTGCCCGCCACCTCCGGCAAGGCCTCCGCGGCGGGGTTGGCCACCAAGACCGCGCTATACACCGACAGTGCGTGCAAAGGCTGACGCAAGTCGTGACTGGCGGCGGCCAGCACCCGCGCCCTGGCTCGCGACGATGCCTCGGCCCGCGTCACGGCTGCCCTGACTTCGGCATTCAGTTGTTGCAAATCCGCCAACGTGCGATCCCGCTCGCGCCGAATCGCCACCGAACGACGCAACAACTGTTCGCCGTCACCGGCCACGCTGACGATGAAAGACCAGTACAGCGTAGTCAAACCGGCGACTACTAGGCTTTGCTCGGGATATTGAACGGCCCAGCAGACTGCGGTCGGCACCATGATCAGTAGCGAATACGCGGCCAAAATCCGCGGTGACGACACCGCCACCGACACGCCGGCGGCCGGCATCGCAAACAGCACGATCACTAGCAAGGCTCGATCCGGCAACGGCATATTCGGTATGAACAGCCACGCGCTCAAGCCCACCGTCGCACCGACGCCGGCCGCCAAACCGATCAAAACCCGGTGGATAGTCACCGGGTCGGCGCTCGGCGCCATCCGCAGCACCCTGACGGCGTAAAGGGCTCGGCCGCACTCCGCGCCGACCGTCAACAGACTCCAGCCCACCAGCCAGCTCCACGATGTCGAGCGGTACGCCAACAACGCCACTCCTAAGGCCAATAAAGCCTGGACCCAGGGCAAGCGCAACAACATCCTGGCGTGCAAGCCTATCAACTCGCGCAACACCTCGCATTCGAAATCCGCGCGGTCGGCATCTTCCAAACCGATCGCGGCCTCGCGCCCGAACCGGCGTCGCCAATCAGTTTTCACTGGGCAGCAACCGCAGCCGGCCGGTCTTGATCACGGCTTCGGTGCGATTATGCACGTCCAGCGCCTTGAACAATGCGGCGATATAGTCCTTGACGGTATGCTCGGACAGACCCAGATCGCGAGCGATGGATTTGGTCGGCAAACCACGGCACAGACCTCGCAAAACATCGCGTTGGCGCGGCGACAAATTAATCGGCGCCCAATCGCCATCGCTCACCGCCATCGCCGCCGGCAAATACACCGCGCCAGCCATCACGTACTTAAGCGCTTCGGCCAACACATCCGGCGCCGAACTTTTCGGAATAAAACTCATCGCGCCGGCATTGATACACGCCCTGACCGTCGCCGGTTCGTCGCTGGCGGTCACCACGACCACCGCGATGTCCGTGGCGACCGCTTTGATGTCGGCGACCGCCGCCAACCCGTCCTCGCCGCGCAAACTTAAATCCAACAAACATAAACGAAGGTCGGCGTGCTCGGCAGCGACGGCCAAGGCCTCGGCGATCGTCCCCGCTTCGAAGACTGTTACCGAACGATCCAAGGCTTGCAACAACAAACGCAGGCCGGCTCGAAATAACGCATGGTCGTCAAGTAACAGAATTTTCATCGGTAGCCTTCCAAGGAAAATAACGGCTTTTATACTGAGCCAATTTTTAGCGATCGACAATATCCCCCCATTTGGCGGAATTGCGGTCGGGTATTCAGGCTGATTAAACTGCCAACCGGCCCTAACGCCCCTCTGCTAAAGCGCTAACCGCACTCGGAGTGGAACGAGCCAAGACCGGGAAATCCGCCCAGCCGCTTCATCGTCCGCTGGCCTGGGACAAACGAATTTCCGACACCGACCCACAACGTCCTCGAGTCCCGCAAGGCAGGGCCTTGTCCGGTTAACGAGGCCGTCCCCAACCTGGAGAAAACCGATGTTCCAAGCTCGTTACTCAGCCCAGATCAGTCTGGCCCTATGGGTGCTTAGCAGTACCCCAAGTTTCGCCGCGCCGTTGAATCCTAACGACTTTGCTTCGTTGGGCAGTTTGTCGCTGACCCAGACCGTTGGCGATTATCTTTTCGATACCGGCAACGGCACACCGGTTCTGAAAGCACCGGACGGCTCGGTGTTGTACAACGGCGTCGTCAGCGGCGATATCGCCGTGTTCAATTTCGATTCGGTGTCTATCGCCAGTCAGGTGACGGTCAAGGCCACCGGTACATTGTCGTTGGGCTTGCTGTCGCTGAGCAGCATTCAACTGAACGGCAATTTGAACGCCAACGGCTTCAACGCGAATAACGGCACGCCCGGCGAGGGCGGAGCCGGCGGCGGGCGCGGCGGCGCGGCGCCTTTCGGGGCCGGCGAGGGTAGCGGCGGCGGCATCGGCAAGGGCGGCTTGCCCGGCTTCGGCGACGGTGGCGGCTTCGGCGGTCACGGCGGCAACGGCTTCGGCGATGTCGGCGGCATTGCCTACGGCGATCTGCATCTGAAACTGGAAGGCGGTAGCGGCGGCGGTGCGTCCGCCAATTTGTTCGGCAGCGTTGCCGGCGGCGGCGGCGGCGGCGCGATCGAATTGGGCGCGTTGTCGTCGATCGACTTCAGCGCCGGTCTGTTGACCGCCACAGGCGGCGACGGTAGCGGCGGTACCGCGCTGCTGGGCGGCGGCGGCTCGGGCGGCGGTTTGTTGTTACACGCGCCGACGATTTCGTTTACCGGCAACACCACGGTCAGCGCCGACGGCGGCGGCGCTTTCGGCGGCGGCGGCCGGATATTGTTTCTGACCGACAGCGGCGGTTTAAGCGGCGAAATCACCCATCTGTCGGTCAATCCGGCACCAACCGGCGGCGCCGTCGCCGGCGTCATCGAATACGGCAAACTGTCCGCGGTGCCGGTACCGGCCTCGGCTTGGCTGATGCTCAGCGCGCTGACCGGATACTTGGGCCTGCGGCGCAAGGCCGCATAAACCGCGTTCGACCGCCGCCGAGTCGAACGGCCTCGGTGGCGCTGCTAGCGCCCCAAACGTTGCTCCAGCGCCAACACCCTTTGCGTCGTCGCCAGCACGGTATCCGGATTCAAGCTCATCGAGTCGATGCCGATTTCAACCAAATATTCGGCCATCTCCGGATAATCCGACGGTGCCTGACCGCACAAACCGGAATGGCGACCGTTGCGGCGGGCGCCTTCGACGGCCAAGCGGATCATGGTTTTGACGCCGGGATCGCGCTCGTCGAAGTCGTTGGCCACGATCTCGGAGTCTCGATCCACGCCGAGCGTGAGTTGGGTCAAGTCGTTGGAGCCGATCGAAAACCCGTCGAACAGTTTGGCGAATTCGTCGATCAGAATCACGTTGTTGGGAATCTCGCACATCACGTAGATTTCCAAGCCATTTTCGCCGCGCTTGAGGCCGTGCCGCGCCATGCTCTCCAACACCCGCTCCGCTTCGCCGATGCGCCGACAAAACGGAATCATCAGGACAACATTGGTCAATCCCATGCCGTCGCGCACCCGTTTCATCGCCGCGCATTCCAATGCAAAGCCTTCCGCGTAAGCCGGATGCACGTAGCGCGCGGCACCGCGAAAGCCTATCATCGGATTCGCCTCGTCGCCCTCGAACCAGCGCCCCCCCAGCAACGTCGCGTATTCGTTGGTCTTGAAATCCGACATCCGCACGACGACCGGCTTCGGATAGAATGCCGCGCCTATCGTGCCCACCCCTTCCGCCAGCCGCTCGACAAAAAAGTCTTCCGGCTTGGCGTAAGCTTCGGTCAGCGCTTGCAATTTGACCAACTCCTCGGCGTCCCGAACCTTATCGGGATGGATCAAAGCCAAGGGATGGGCCTTGATGTATTCGGTAATGATGAATTCCATCCGCGCCAAACCAACCCCGTCGTTCGGCAAAAAGCTGTGCTTGAAGGCCAGTTCCGGATTGCCGAGATTCAACATGATCTTGGTTTTCGGCCGCCGCAGCTGGGCCAGATCGGTATGGCTGACCTCGAAACCGACTTTTCCGCGATACACCTTGCCGGCATCGCCTTCGGCGCAACTGACCGTGACCTCGCTGCCGCTGGAAATTGCGCTGGTCGCGTTTTCGCAGCCGATCACCGCCGGCACGCCCAACTCGCGGGCAATGATCGCCGCGTGACAGGTCCGCCCGCCCCGGTTGGTAACGATGGCGGCGGCGGTTTTCATCACCGGCTCCCAATCCGGCGTGGTCATGTCGGCCACCAACACTTCGCCGGGCTTGAAGGTCGACAACTTAGCCACATGGTCTATCACTCGCGCGGTGCCGGCCGCGATCTTGCCGCCGACCGCGTGGCCGCGCGCGATCACCTCCCCCGCTTCGGTGAGACGATACTGCTCCAACACATGACCGGCTTTTTGCGAGGCCACGGTTTCCGGGCGGGCCTGGACGATGTACAAGCAGCCGTCCAAACCGTCCTTGGCCCATTCCATATCCATCGGCCGGCCATAGTGGTTTTCGATTTTGATCGCGTAATCGGCCAGTTCCAGCACTTCGGCGTCGGCGATGCAATAGCGGCGCCGCTCGTCGTTAGCGGTCGCGATATTGCGGACCGGCTCGCGGGTACGGCCGTCGCTATACACCATCTTGATTTTCTTCGCGCCCAGATTGCGCCGCAGCACCGCCCGATAACCTTGCGCGAATGTCGGTTTGTGCACGTAGAACTCGTCAGGATCGACGGCGCCCTGCACCACGTTTTCGCCCAAACCGTAAGCGCCGGTGATAAATACCGCCTCCTGGAAACCGGACTCGGTATCCAGCGAAAACATCACGCCGCTGGCCGCCAAATCGGAGCGCACCATTTTCATCACGCCGATCGACAAGCTGATCTTAAAATGATCGAAGCCCTGATCGATGCGGTAATGAATGGCCCGGTCAGTGAACAAACTGGCAAAGCAGCGCTGGCAGGCATCCAGCAAGGCCTGACCGCCGCGAATGTTCAAATAGGTATCCTGCTGGCCGGCAAAGCTGGCGGTCGGCAAGTCTTCGGCGGTCGCCGAACTGCGCACCGCGACGCTCAAGTCCGCGCCGTACTCCTGTTGCAATCGGGCGAAAGCGCGGTGTATTTCGGCCTGCAAATCGGCCGGCAGCGGCGCCGCGTAAACCAGGTCGCGCGCCAACTGGGCGCGGCGAGCCAAGTCGGCGACATCGTCGGCGTCCACGTCGTCCAGCAGTTCGTGCAAACGCGGCCAGATCCCGGCTTGATCCAGTACGTAGCGATAAGCCTCGGCGGTAATCGCGAAGCCGTTGGGGACGCGGATACCCTGGCCGGCGAGTTCGCGATACATTTCCCCCAACGACGCGTTTTTGCCGCCGACCAGCGGGATGTCGCGGATGGTCAACTCGTTAAACCAGCGGATGTATTGATAAGCTTCCGACATGAGACGCTCCTTGACTGTGGTTATCGTGATTACGCCGACTGTCCGGCCGGCCGTCTTGGTTTGGGCTCTGAAATACTGGGATTCGGCGCTCGAACCCGAAGCCGCTCAACCCGACCGAACTTCCGGCCGTTTCCGAGTCCGCGCCGCTGGCTAAGCAAGCGACTATCGGCATACGCCGTTCACAAGCTTCGACAGTTCGCGAAGCGGATCGGTCCCTACTTGAATATAGTCTAAATGCGGTCCCGGCGACGATCAGACGGACCCGCCGGCGCGCGCCGGTTAGCGCTTGATTTTGAACACGCGCTCGCGATAACGCACGACGATGCCATCCTCCTGGATTTCCCGTAATTCGACCTGATCTTTTATGGTCTGGCCGGGCACGTATTTGACCATGTCTATCATCACGAAGCGCTCGGCCGGCGTGGCCGAGTAACTGTAGACATTGATCGGCAGGCTGGGTAGCGATTGGCGCAGCTCCGGCGGTAAATCGTCCAGTGTGTCCAACCCGCTTTTCGGCCGCGGCGGCGCGGCGGCCGGCGCAATCGCGGCGACGGCGGCTACCGCCGGAACGGCCGGTTTCGGCGCGGGGACGGCCGACTTCTCCGGTTCCAGCGCCGAATCGTCGCGTGCCGGCTCGGCCACTACCACCGGCTTCGGCGCGGCGGTTACTTTTGGAGGTTCGGGGGCCATTTTCTTGGCCGCGCCGGCCTTATCCGCCACGCTGCTTGCCGCGACCGTCCGTGGCGGCGGATCGACTTTCGGCGCCGACGGCCGTTTCCGTTCCGGCTTGCCGGTCTGGCCGGCCGACACCGGTTCGGATTCCGCGTCGGGCCGCGGCGCCCGGTTTGCCGCGATGGGTTGAACGGCCTCCGGCTTGCCCGGTGCAAAGCCCAGGAAATACGTCAAAATAGCCGCGTTCAGCAATACCAATGCGACAACGATTTTGGCGATGCCCTGTCGCGCGGGGGCGGGTTGTACCGCAATCCTGGCCGCGACCGTATCCGGCTGTAGCGCTTGCCGCTCCTGCTCGGATTTACGCAATGCGTTTAAGATGTAAGACATATCGATAAGACTAGCGGGGGTTGATGTCCAAATGGGGCGAATCCTCCGCCCCACTCCGGTTCTGCAACTGAATCAGGGTACGCGCGCCGGCGATGCCGTCCGGCGTCAATTGCTGCTGGCGTTGAAATGCCACTAGCTGGGTTTTTAACGCGTCGTCGAAAAGCTGCGGATCGCCGCCTGCGGGAACCTCGGCGACTTTGCCGATCTGTCGGCGCAACCATACGACATCGGCGGATTTTTGCGGCGGCGCGATTTCGGTCAAGCCCGGCCGTGGCGGTCGCCACAGCAGCAGATAATTTCCGTCCCACAGCGTTAGCAGCTCGACCAGCGGGAAGGACTTGTCGCCGTTAATCCGGACCTCCGCGCGGCTCGGGTCCGCGCCGGTCAAAAGTACGTAGCGCTTTTGGCCCCGCGTATCGTTCAGTACCAACAGCGCCGGACGGTCGAGGCGTATCAATTCCCGCCAGCTCGCCTTGCCCGATAAGCAACTCAAACCCAACGTAGCGATCGAGTCGCAATTAACCGGTGTATCGGTCGTCGGCTTTTGCCGCCAAATCCGCAGTAGTTCGGCTAACGCGACATCCGGAGACGCCGGCGCCTCATCGAGCCATTCCTGGAAAGCCGGCGCGAGCGGCTTGGCCTCGACCGGCGGCGGCGCCACGGCGACGGCGGCCTCCGATACTGCAAGCGGCTTGGCGGTTTGGACGATCGGCCGATCCGTCCACCAAACGTAGCCCCCCGCCGCGACACTGAGTGCCAACGTCGCGGCGGCCGCCACGTAGCGCTGCTTTACCGCTGCTCGCCGGGGCCCCAAGGTTTCGCTGGCGGCGCGGACGATGATCGCCGGACCGATCTGGCGGGCATTGGTCGCGTAAGCGCCGAGCAAGGCTCGGTCGCACAAGATGTTGATCAAGCGCGGCACCCCGGCGGAATACCGGTAAATTTTGCGAATGGCCGCGGCCTGAAACAAACGATGGCTACCGTGGCAAACCCGCAAACGGTGCAAGATGTAGGCACGGGTTTCGTCCAGCGACAGCGGACCCAAATGATAACGCGCGGTTATCCGTTGATTGAGCTGGCGCAGTTCTTGGCGAGCCAACATTTGGTTCAACTCGGGCTGGCCGACCAGAATAATCTGCAGCAATTTGGCTTTGCTGGTTTCCAGATTGGTCAGCAGCCGAATCTGCTCCAGTACCTCCAGACTCAAATTCTGAGCTTCGTCGATCAGCAGCACGCTGCGCCGACCTTCGGCGTACGCAGCCAATAGATAAGTATTGATGGCATCGATTAAACTCTTCGCACTCAGACTTGCATGGGCGATACCCAATTCGTCGCATATCGTCGCCAATAATTCGACGGCGGTCAGTTTGGGATTCAGGATCAACGCGATATCGACGTTATCGGGTAGCTGTTGCAACAAGCAGTGGCACAAGGTGGTTTTGCCGGTGCCGACTTCGCCGGTCAAGGCCACGAAACCGCCGCCCTGATTGATGCCGTACAGCAGATGCGCCAAGCCTTCCTGATGGCGCTCGCTCATGTACATGAACCGCGGATCGGGCGAGATCGAGAACGGTAGTTCGCTGAAATTGAAATAGGACTGGTACAAGGTTTTGACGGCTCGACGATAGGTTGGCCGGATGCTAATGCAAAGCCCGGCAAATTGCACTCAAATTGCGCTCCAGCGGACGACCGGCCTACATCCCCGTACCCGACCGAAAGCTAAAGCGCGCCACCAGCGGTGCCCAGTGCCTCAATTCTCGCAAGTTTGTCGGCTGCGTCGTTCGGTAGGCGGTCAATGCGCCAAGCACGTATTTAGCCTCGTTAGCGTAAATCAGGCTGCGCAGGTAGTCGTCGAACAACTGGAAAGCATCCTCGTCGCGATGTTCGTCCAAAAAGCGCAGCATGTCCAGCGAACTGCGCGGCGCGCCGGTGACCAAGGCCAACAGCGTCATCGCGGTCCGGTATTCGCCGCTGGCGCCGTGTTCTAAAACAAAGGTTTCCCGTTCCAAGGCATCGATCGAGGCCTTCAAGATTCGGTAGGTATTGACAAAGCGCTTCAGCCGGCGCGGCGACTTGCCGACCGCGCCCGCCAGGCGCAGCATGTAATTGCGTTCCTCGGCGGCGATGTCCAACAATTCCGCCCCTTTCGGCGTTGGTGAGGGCTGGGCCTTGGCCGCGTCGAGGTGAGCCGCTGGCGCCGTGGCGGCCTGTTGATCGGCGGCCGGCAAGTCCGCGGGCTTCTGCTCCCCGATGTTGTGCCCGGATTCGACACCGGCTTGGCCGACCGGCGCCGGCAACAATTCGAAAATCAGATTGCGGCTGGCTTGTTCTTCCATCGGCGGCAACCAAAACGGAATCTGAAAAATTTTTTCCAAATAATCGAGCGCGGTCGCGCCGTCAATGTCGGCCCGGCTAAGCGCCGTCGGCGTGGTTTGGCATTGTTCGTCGCCCGGCGTCAAATGGTTGGGGTATTTTTCGGCCAACGATCGGGCCGCCCAACGAATGTCCACGCCGACCACGACCACGAACAACTCGAAGGCCAGCATCAGGTGAATCGCTTCCAGCACCGCCACGACGCGATCGCTGGGACAACGGTCCAGGTCGTCGATATACAACACGATCCGATCGATGGGTTCCGGCGTGGTCGGTGCTGACTCGGACTCCCGGCGCATTTGCTTCATCAGATCGCTCAAGGTTTGGAAGTCGGCGCGGATGGCCGCGACAATACCAAGATATTGCTCGTAGTTCCTGCCGCTGAGGCGTTGCTCCACCAACCGGGCGATGCGTTGCGCCGACCGGCTTTCCGCGACGGCTTGCTCGGCTTGTTCGACGTTTTGTATTGCCATCAGCAGCGAGGCTTCCGCATCGGCCAGCTTGGCCTGAGATTGCCGAAAGGCTTCCTCGGCAGACAGGAGATCGGCTTGATTTTCCAAGTGTTTGGCGGCCAGCCGGCGGTCTAACTCACCGCTCAAATTATCGAATTGATTCAAGCCCTCGGACACTGTTTTCAAATGGCGTTTCGCCCAAGCGATTGCCATCCCGCCGACCGCGCCCAGTTCGGCAAGCAAGGTCGATAGCATGGCCCAAGCATTGCCTATCCAGTCTCGAAAAACCGTAGCGAACAATGAGACGACGACGAGTACCAGAATCGCCACGACCGTCAGTTTACGAAATTCATTTTTGGAAATCGGCGCGCGCGACAACCAGCTCAAAGCCGACCGCACTTTGCCGGTTGCCGAGCGACTGTCGCGCACGATGTCCATCAAAGCGCTCACGGTTTGGCGGCCTTCCAGAATGTCTTGGCGAATGCCGCGATACCCCAGGTAATCTTCAGCCAAGACCAGCAAACGCTCCAGGTTTTGGTCCGCGATCACTTCGGCGTTGACCGCCGCGACGACATCGACAGCGCTTAGCGCCCGCACTTTTTCGGCTTCCAGTCTGGCCTGCTGCCGAACCGCTTGCAGCGCATTATTGCGATCGTCTTGTTCGTCACGTGCTCGGTTAAGCTGATTCTCTGCCTCCGCTCTGGCCTCTTTAGCCAAGTTTAAATCCTGTTGCACCGAGGCCAAAACATCGGACGCGTCACTCGGGCCAAGCAGCGCTTTATTTAACTCCTGGAAAATGGTCTGAACCAGACTGGCCCATAAGTCTTGCTCCGCGTAATGCCAGGCATTGAAACGGATCGACAGGATTCGCCGGCAAAACAGACGCTTGCCGTCCGGCCCGAGCGTGGAATTGGCGCACAGCCGCTCGGTTTGCTCGCTGATTAAGCGCATGAAAAAGCTCTTGCCGGCACCCCAATCGCCGAAAATGCCGATCGACAACGGCGGTCTGACCTGTTCGGCGGCCACGACCACCGCGAACGCGGTCGCATAACGCGCGACATCCAGCTTGTCGATGCCGGTATCGGCCGAATCCGAGCTATAGCCGGCGATGGTCGGCGGCGTGGTACCGATCAAGTGAAAGCGCCATTGCAAGCCGTCGTCATTGACCCAGCGCCGGGTAAAGTCGCCCAAGACTCGATTACGCAGCAACGGTAGGCTGACACCTACCCGCTTCAGTGTTTTATTGGCTGTCGAATCCGGCGAGACCAACAGCGAGGCGATAATATGGCGGACACCGATGATTTCGGTTCCACTAATCGCCCGGGCTAGCGTCCGCGCTCGATCCAAAATATTCTTGAAGCCGTGCGTCGCCGAAAAAGAGCTGCCGCTACCGGCGAACGGGGAATCGAGGGTCGTCAGCGTTCGAGGCTCGCCGATTTTTAGCGGGATAGCGACCAGTTCGGCGAAGGTCGCGCAATCGGGCACTTCGCGCAGGGACACCAGCAGATCGAGCAAACTTGCCGAGGAAAATAGCGGCGGCGAGTGGCTCGCTATCGTTTGTTCCAAGGTACGCAGCAATTGCACGGTTTGGGTATCGAATGCATAGCCACCCAAGAATTGTCCCGATGGTTGTAAATCGTCGGCATCCAGATACCCGCTCAACACCTGCGCCCAACCGCCAAACTCCGCCGGATAATGATCGCGTATGTATTCGGCGAACCGGCTTCGCCACACCTTGGCTTCGAAGCCCCATTCTTGGTGCAGCTGATGATTGTGGCCCGGCGGATTCCGAAAAAAATACGCGGCCAGCACGTGGCGGGTCGCCAGCGGCGCGTCGCCGGCGCAACCGGTTTCCAAAGCCAGGGTGTGCGCCTCTTGCAGCACGGTCCGCGCCGAAATACTGATCGCGACTTGCCGCGACGCGGCCGGCCGGCCGTTACGAACGTTTTCCAGAATCGGCTCGCGTTGCGCCTCGGTCAGGCGCCGCTGCCGGTAGAGGTTTTCGACCGCAACGCCGCCGCGCTGAATTTGGGCTTGCAACCAGACCGATAGCGCATCGCCGTTCCATAGCAAGCCGATCAGTAACGAGGTGTAGCTGATGTTGGCATCGTCTTCGGAAACGTCGCCGATATGGGCGGCAATTTCCAAGGCCTTCTGCAATTCCGAATCGGCGGCGAAACCCAATTCGGCCATCCAGTTTTCGCCGCTGTTTGCGCTCATGACGGACTCTGGTTTTGAGGAAGATGTAGGCCAGCTTACCTCCGGTTAGCGAGGACTTTGGGTCTCGGTCGCCTCGCGACGCTCGCGCTGATAGCGGTCGTAATCGGGGCGTTTTTCGCAATCGTCAGCCATCGCCTTTTGGCACTGCATCTGCTTGGCATTGCTGAGCGCATGGTAACCCATCCGCTGCGCCCAATCGCTCGAACAGCCGCCGGCCGCGACCGCCGCGACGGTCAATAGCCCGGCTCTCATTCCATTCGTCATCGTTATTTTCCTTCGGCATGGCGCCGTGACGCGTTGCGGTAATAATCGGCAGCCAGACTCAGTGGAAAATCGCTACAATGCCGGCCACACGGCTTTAGTTTACGGCACCGACGATGGACATGGAAATCGCAAATCGACCCGAAAAATACGCGGCTTTTCTGAGCCTGCTCAAACACCACGGCAAACTGTCCGACAGCGACTTGAGCAAGGTTCGGCGCATGCAGAAAACCTCGCTGGACGACTCGCTGCCCCAGCTGTTGATCAAGCTCGGCATGTGCTCGGACGCCGATGTCGCCAATTGCTTCGCTCAGACCAGCGGCCTGCCCAAGGTCGCCGGCGAACAATACCCGCCTCAATCGCCGCTGCCCGAGCTCATTTCCCGGCGCTTTCTCAAGCAATACCACGTGGCAGGCCTGGAAGCCGGCGAGGACGCCGTCACCGTCGCGGTGCTGGATCCGGAAGACGACTACGTCGCTCAAGCCCTGCAACTGGCGACCGGCAAGCCGGTTGCGCTGAAAATAGGCCAAA
This sequence comes from Methylomonas koyamae, assembly GCF_001644025.1. GTDB lineage: Bacteria > Pseudomonadota > Gammaproteobacteria > Methylococcales > Methylomonadaceae > Methylomonas > Methylomonas koyamae_A. The sequence goes on along the minus strand of NZ_LUUK01000016.1, from coordinate 1,416 downwards.
TGTCCGACATCGACGCCGCGTTGGAACTGCAATACGGCGAAGGCAAATCGCAAATGGACCAACTGCTGGACGGCCTGACCAGCGAAGAAGAAAACAGCGAAGACCTGGAACATCTAAAAGATCTGGCCAGCGAAGCGCCCATCATCAAAATGGTCAACTTCATCCTGCAAAAAGCCGTCGAAAGTCGGGCCTCGGACGTACACATCGAACCGTTCGAGCAAAGCCTGAAAGTGCGTTTGCGCATCGATGGCGTGTTGCAGGACATCGACTCGCCGCCGGTCGCTTCCACCGCCGCGGTGCTGTCGCGGATCAAGATCATGGCGAAACTGAACATCGCCGAGCGCCGCCTGCCCCAGGACGGCCGGATCAAATTGCAAATGATCGGCAAGGAACTGGATTTGCGGGTTTCGACGATTCCGACGCTGTACGGCGAAAGCGTGGTGATCCGTTTGCTGGACAAGGAAAATGCGGTACTGGATTTTAAAACCCTGGGTTTCGTCGGCAAGCAGGCCGAGCGTTTCATGGAAGTGCTGGCGCAACCGCACGGCATTATTTTGATTACCGGTCCAACCGGTAGCGGTAAATCCACATCCTTGTACGCCGCGCTGAAAACCCTGAATACCTCAGAGCGCAAGATCATCACCGTCGAGGACCCGGTCGAGTACCAACTGGAAGGCATCAACCAGATTCAAGCCAAACCGCAGATTGGTTTAACCTTCGCCTCGGCATTGCGCTCCATCGTCCGCCAGGACCCGGATGTGATCATGATCGGCGAGATGCGCGACCTGGAAACCGCCAAGATCGCGGTGCAATCCGCGCTGACCGGCCACTTGGTACTGTCCACGCTGCATACCAACGATGCCGCCGCCGGCGTCACCCGCTTGCAGGACATGGGTCTGGAGGAATATCTGCTCAGTTCGACGATCAACGGCATCCTGGCTCAACGCCTAGTGCGCCGATTGTGCCCGCATTGCAAGCAAGCTCATCCGGCCTCGGACACGCTGATCGAAGAAATGAAACTGCGTCAGTGGCAGCCCACCGGCGAAATCTTGCTGCACAAACCGGTCGGCTGCCCGGCCTGCAACGGCATCGGCTACAAGGGCCGCTTGGCGATCATCGAGTTCTTGACGATGACCGACACGATCCGCAAGCAAATCATGAAACACGAGGAAGCTTTCGTCATCCAGCAAACCGCGATCGCCGAAGGCATGCAAACCATGTACGAAGACGGCGTCGGCAAAGCCTTACAGGGCACGACCACGCTGGAGGAAGTGCTGAGGGTGACGACCGAGGCGTAATTAGATTACATAAAGTCGTTATGTGGATTTATTGAAAATAATCAATTGTGGATTGGCGAAATCCGATCCAAGGCGGAAGTTCGTGTATTTATCTTGAATGTCGGTTTAAAATTTAAAT
>NZ_LUUK01000015.1 GCF_001644025.1 Methylomonas koyamae | reverse complement strand
CAACCCAAGTGCGTGGCCGTCGCCCACGGCGCGTTGACCAAGCATATCCAGGCCGCCGGCGCGCTATACCGCTACACCCCGGCCGATCGGGCGCTGCATTTCGCCGCCTTTACCTTCGATGCCGGGATGGAGCAATGGCTGGCCCCGCTGTGCCACGGCGCCGGCGTGGTGCTGGGTTTTAGCGGCTGGACCGGCGAAGACACTTTACAAGCCCTCATGGCGCACGCTGTCAGCGTGATTTATCCGCCAACCAGCGCCTTGCTGCACCTGGCCGATGCCGTAGCCGCGCGCGGCCAGACCCTGGCGCTGCGCATCGCCTGCGTCGGCGGCGAAGCGGTTTCGTCCGCCGCCTTGGCGAAAATCCGCGCCGGCTTGCGACCCGAAACCATCATCAACGGCTACGGTCCCACCGAAACCGTCATCACCCCGCTGGCCTGGCAGGCTGACAACCGCGCATTGACGGGTTATGCCCCGATCGGTACCGCCCTGGGCGAGCGTACCTTGTATATTCTTGACGCCGACCTCAACCCGCTGCCCTTGGGCGCGGTCGGCGAACTTTATATCGGCGGCCCCTGTCTGGCGCGCGGCTACCACGGCCGCGCCGACTTGAGCGGCGAACGCTTCCTCCCCGACCCGTTCGCCGCCGACGGCAGTCGGTTGTACCGCACCGGCGATCGGGTTCGTTTCCGACCCGACGGCGTCGTTGAATACCTCGGCCGCGCCGACCAGCAAATCAAACTGCGCGGCTACCGCATCGAGCCTGGTGAAATCGAAGCCGCGCTACGACAACTGCCCGGCATCGCCGACGCCCATGTCCTGCTGTGTGAAGAGAATGGCCGGCGCTATCTGGCGGCCTATTGGCAAGCCGGCCCGCACGACCCGATACCGACCGACGCAGCGCTTAAAATCGGCCTGGCCGCGCGACTGCCCGACTACATGATTCCGGCCCGTTACGTTAGGCTCGATCAACTGCCGCGCACCACGCACGGTAAAATCGACCGTCGCGCCTTGCCCGTGCCCGAGGCGCCGGCCCCGCGTGAGCAGCAAGCCCCGACCAATTCGACAGAAGTCGTGCTGGTCCAGCTGTGGCAAGACTTGCTCGGACGCCAAGACATCGGCATCGACGAT
>NZ_LUUK01000014.1 GCF_001644025.1 Methylomonas koyamae | reverse complement strand
TGGGAACCTGTCTCGACCAGCCAAGTGACGGTGAAGGTAGCCAACCCGGTGCGCAATCGGCGTGCGGCGGACGCGACGGTGGCGGTGACGCTGAACAACGTCAGCGGCCAAAGCCTGAAAGGCCCGTTCCGGCTGGTCATCGTCGGTCTGAGTCCGGCGGCGAAAGTGGCTATCGGCAATGCCAGTGGCACCACCGCGGCCGGCGAAGCCTACTACGACCTGACCGGCTATCTCGGCAAGGACATCACGCCCGGCGGCAGCGGTCTGGTCTCGGTCATCGTCACCGGCGGCGGCCCCAATACCTTCAGCTTCACGACCCGGCTGGAACGCCAAGTGCAAAGCCCAGCGCTGGCCGTCAAAATCACCAGCCCGGCCACGCTCTTAACCGTCGGCCACACCCCGCAAACCGTCAAAGGCACCGTCAACGACCCCAGCGCCCAAGTCACGCTCAACGGCGCGCCGGTCACCAACAACAGCGGCAGCTTCCAAGCCGACGTCGCGCTCGAAGAAGGCCACAACACCATCACCGCCCGTGCGGTCAACGCCCAGGGCGAAGACGTCAGCGACGCCATCTCGCTATCGCTGGACATGACCCCGCCCTACCTGACCGTCGAATCGCCGAAAAACGGCGACACCGTGCGCACCGACCACATCGCCGTGTCCGGCCTGATCAACGACATCGTACGCGGCACCGTCGCCGCCGGCCAAGCCAACGTCAAAGTCAACGGCATCGCCGCCAGCGTCGCCAACCGCAGCTACCTGGCCGAAAACATCCCGCTCGGCGTCGGCGAAAACACCCTGAAAATCGACGCCGCCGACAACGTCGGCAACACCAGCAGCCTCAGCCTGCAAGTCAGCTACCAACCGCTCGCGCCGCAACACATCGCCCTGGTCGGCGGACAAGACCAAAGCGGCCAAATCAACAGCGTGCTGGCCCAAGCCCTCAAAGTCAAACTGCTGGATGGCGCCAACCAAGCGGTCGCGGGCAAACCCGTGATCTTCCGCGTCACCGAAGGCGACGGCATCGTCGGCGCCGGCGGCAACGACCAAGGCCAAGGCGTGCTCGTGCAAACCGACGCCCAAGGCATCGCCTCGACCCAATTCAAACTCGGCAGCCGGGCCGGCACCGGCAACCAACGCGTGCGGGCCGCCTCGGTCGGCTTCGACGGCGAAGTCCTGTTCTACGCCAGCGCCAGCGTCGGCGCCGGCAGCAAAGTCACCGTCAACAGCGGCAACAACCAACGCGGCGCGGTCGGCCAAGCGCTGCCGCAACCCTTCGTCGTCGCCGTGGTCGACGACGGCGCCAACGTCGTGCCCGGCGCCCAAATAGAATTCAAAGTCACCCAAGGCAGCGGCCGCTTCCAAAACGGCCAAACCACGCTGAACGCCACCACCGACAGCGACGGCCGGGCCACCGCCGAATTCACGCTGGGCAGCGAAGACGGCCTCGACGTCCACCGCGCCACCGCCACCCTGGT